>DAOWID010000423.1 GCA_030641115.1 Planctomycetota bacterium
GCCTTATGGCCAGCCTCAACCGGAGCTACCGGGTCACGCCGTGTCCGCACGCAATGGAGGAAATCAGCGTGGTGGCTGCCAGACTCATGGAGGTGCGTCTCGTTTGGCTTTATTTTCACCTGCAATAGTGACTTCGGCTCGGCCCAGATGCCCTTACGGTTGACGTGGACCCAGCCCTCATCGCCCTCAAATTGGCAGCCTTGCTTATTGGGATTGGCAGTATCTGTGTGCGTCATACGTAGGCCGCTGGCGTAGTTGAACTCGGCCTGCCAATCGTTGATATTGTCGGTGAGGCCATCGCTGCGATAGCTACCCTTGCACTTCAGCTCGAACGGATCGCCGGCTACAGTGGGACAACCCCAAACGGCAATGTCGAGATGGTGCACACCCCAGTTGACGATGAAGCCGGCACAGTAATCCCAGATCAGGTACCAATCGGGCCAGGCCAGTCGGCCACCATTGTAAGGTTTCATGACGGCCGGGCCGATGTACATGTCGTAATCAAGCCCTGGCGGAATCGGTTCCTCCGTAGGAGGTTTGCGATACGTGCGCTTGTACTCGGGCCCCGGTGCGCCGACTTTGACTGTGCGGAGCTTGCCAAGGTACCCGTTTCTTGCAAGCTCACAGGCGAATCTGAACTTGCGATCTGAGCGCTGCTGGGTGCCGGTCTGGAAAACCCTGCCATACCTTCTGACGGCGTCACGCATAGCCTGGCCTTCGACCACCGCCACGCCCAATGGTTTTTCACAGTACATATCCTTGCCTGCCTGTGCGGCAGCTACAGCTATCACGCCGTGCCAATGGTCCTGTGGAGCAATCACGACCGCATCGATATCCTTGCGAGCAAGCAGATCGCGAAAGTCATTGTAGCCGGCACATCCCTTGTCACCGTATCGGCTGTCAACGATATTCTTGGCCTTTTCACGTCGGCTTGCCTGAACATCGCAAACAGCGACCATCCGCACGTCGTTGTGCTCCATAAATGCCCGCATATTGTGCGTGCCCTGGCCACCGACTCCGATACAGCCCATCACAATGCGGCCATTTGGCCCAACCCGGCCGGCTTTGCCCAGACAAGATGAAGGAACAATATGCGGAAACGCTATTGCAGCAGTTGTGACCCTTGCAGCTCTTTTGAGAAACCGGCGACGATTCGTACCTTTCTTTCGTGACATCGACACATCTCCTTTAAGTCATGAGTTCTGCAAAATTGCAGGTTAGGCATATATTATTTAAGAAAATCCGTTTTTTGATTTTCTTAAATGATCGCTTGACTATTTGTTAAAGAACAGCTTACTGTTTAACAGGAAAAAATAAAAAAACGATTTTTTCTTGTCAAAGTATGCCTAACCTGCAATTTTGCAGAAGCCTTTATTGCCCTATCTGCAGCTTATTCTGCACGCACTTACTTATTGACATACCTTCTGACCGGCTCGACGAGTCTTTTATCAAGCCGATCTTCTCCATAGGAATCCGCTTGAAGCCCAGCTTGTAAGCGGGCGAGTTGTCCTTGAGCTGAAAGTCCATATTGTCGGGGTCAACAAAGCACGGGTTGATCTCTATGAGATTATCCTGGATAGTGACAATGCTCTTGTCAACACCCTGCAGGTCCAGCCACCTGCCGCCGTAACAGATGTTTCGCCGGATGACGTTACCCTTCGGCACAGCAGGGTCCCCTTGGAGAATGTTGGCCAGCTTGGGATAGCGCGTGCTGTAAGGCGGCTTATCGAAGTTCACCTCCTCCAGCTTCCTGTACATGTGCCAGCCACCTTCTTTGGCGATGTATTTTTTTGCCCAGCCCAAGCCTCGGGCATCGATGTGGACAGCCGGCTCGCAATCAATGAAGATGTTATTCTCAACGAGGTTGTCACGTCCGCCACCGATGAAGGCTGCCCTGCTTGCCTTATAGAATACGTTGCCAAAGATGGTCGCGCCGCTGGCCGCATCGTCCAGGTAGACCGCCATCGCGCCATGTGTATACGGGCCATGAATGTCGTGAAAGTAGTTGTACCGAATCACATTTCCGCGAGTTGTCCAGTTGCGTCCCGTGTAAAATGCGCCGACGTCACCGGTCTCACAACAGACGTTGTAGACCTCATTGAATTCAAACAAGTGATCGTTGCCGCCAAACAGAATCCCCGTGTGTGGCGCATCGTGGATAAGGTTGTGGGCCACGTGGTTTCCAACGCCGCTTACCCTAATCGCAGCCCGATAAGTCCTCACCCATCGGCTGTAGTTGTAAATGTGGTTGTTGCGCGCATAATTTCCTGCCGGCGTGAGCTTCTTGCGGTCTCCACCACTCAGGCCGATGCCGCCGTCTCCTGTTTCATAGATTTCGCAACCGACGACACCGTTCTTTGTCCCTCCATTGATATTAATCGCGACGTTCCCGGTATTTCGTAAGACGCAGTCGGCGATAACATTGCCGGTCCCGCCGAACATCTCGATACCGCTGCCTCGCGTACACTCAAGCGTGAAGCCTTCGAGCCTTACGTATGAGACATCC
The DNA here is from genome assembly GCA_030641115.1 of Planctomycetota bacterium. Lineage (GTDB taxonomy): Bacteria > Planctomycetota > Phycisphaerae > Sedimentisphaerales > Anaerobacaceae > DAOWID01. The sequence goes on from DAOWID010000423.1 coordinate 2,507, forward strand.
TGCATCGAAACCATCGGCTCCTCAAGAATTGAAACAAATGCCTTTACCTCATGCACCGGCGCCGGTGGCCAGAAGTATAATACACCGCTTTTGCGGTCGAGGTACCATTCGCCGGACCCATCAAGTTCTTCCAGAATGTTCAGCGCGTAGTATCGCTTGCCGGCAGTGTAGCCGTAGATGCCGTGCGGTTCATGCGTGATGATTTCTTTGCTTTCGATGTTTATGGATTTGACCTTCTCGTACGAGTCAGCCCAATCCTGCGTCCAGTACCCGTGAAGCCAAATATCATCCGCGGCGGCCCACTTCTTCGGGCGGTCACCTTCGTATGTGAACCTGCCGGCCTGTTTGCCTGCCGGGACTGCAGCAATCTTAGCCCACCCACGATTCGGCCAGCGGGCCAACTGCATGGGCTTATCTGCAAAGAATAACTCCAGAGCCGCCGCATACATCGGCCGACCGAAACCCCGAGGCTTAAGCTCTCCAAAGTCTGTGATACCCTGATGCCTCAGGTTTACCTGCAATATCTTGTCTTTGCATGCTTCGTCCAGTCTGCCAAGAACGCCTGGGTCATCGATCCGCGTAAATCCCTCAATTCGCTTGCCACCGACAAGTCGTACTTCTTCACCTTTACAACCCTTGTAGACGACCAGCGCATCTGCGGTCCCGCTGTCCTGCGCGGTCAGCTCAAAGGTCCTTGTCATGGAGTAAACACCGCCGCGCATGCAGACCGTGACACCGCCGGCAGGTAGCTCACCGGTCTCTTTTAGCTTGCGGATGGCATCGCGCGCACGCTCTAATCTTTTGAATGGCCCATCGGTCCGCTGCCGGTTCGGTTCAGGTAATTTGCCTGACCATGAATCGTTCCCTAATAACGAAACATAGAAATCAGCTTTGCACACAGCCGCAAAAGTAGACTTCGGAAGGGCCAACAACATCACTACTGACAGAACAAGCACAATGTAAATTCTGTATCGCATATCTTCTACTCCAATCAAGTCCGACTGTGCGTGCCGACCCGCGTGTTATTTCATCTTCTGGCGATCTGGATTTAACAGCTTGTAGAAATACTCCCACGTCCAGGCCTTGGAGCCGTCCGGCCTTATTAGCCAAAAGCCCCGCACATCTTCGTTGTTTTTCACGGGCGGCTTCAGTTTCGCATCCTCCAACTCATTGCAATACAATTGCCAGTAGATTATATAGGGACATCCCCAGTCAAGGGCGGTTTGCACCGCATTGGGAATCGCCTTTTTGATTTGTGCAGCGGAGAACTTGTTCTCTGGCATGCCAAATTCACCCACATAGACGTTTCGATTGCCGAAATCGCGGCTATCCGGCATATTCGCCGCTATGAAATCCAGAGCCTTACGGAATATATTCGGGTCTTCAGAGCGGTCCGTCACAGCATCCCAGGCTGAATATGAGACAAGATCCAGATTAGTGTGCGGCAGGACTTCATTCACTAAGCCGGGCCTGCCCTCTTTCATTGACGCGACCACACGATTCACCTCAGCGGCGTGATAGACCCGGACCCCGTGCTGGCCCACCTCTTGCCGGGCCTGATTCACTCCCGCTTGACGTGCGTTCAGCCACTTTATCATACTTGTTATCGCTAGTGGTTCTGGATCAATTTTCCTGTCAAAGCCGGCACGGATCAGCCAATCACCTTCCCAGTGTTGTAAGACAAATGTCTTGCCCGTCCCCCTATACTCGGTCAGCAGATGTTTAGCCAGTTCATAGAACTGCTTCTGCTCATCCAGCTTATGTTGCTCGGTGACGCCCTTCCTCCAATATGCTTCCCGTCGTCCCACCGAAAAGCACATCATAATATACGTGGCGAAAGGCTTGGCAAAGAGCTTCTTGAAGTAAGGCGACTGTGCGATTTCAACGAGGCTGTTCATTTTCGGCCATTGCGAGTTGAATGGATATGACTGTTGTGGCTTATGAAACCAAACCTTAATCACACGTGAGCCTAACGCCAATATCTGGTCGGCCCCTTCGCTCAGGAAATCCTTGTCTGTCAGGTGATACTTACCGCTGACGTGCGTTACACCTATAATATCTCGCAATGCTTTTGGAGTGCTTTGTTCTGCGGTAGCTGGGACGATTCTAATTGCCTGGCCACCGCTCGGCGGCATATCGGCTGCAAGCGTTACAGAAGGATCGACAAGGCGCCGTTCAATTCGCACACGTGTGCGCGTATTATCGTTGGCGTCGGCGTCCGAGTAGATGTGCGCAACATATTGTTTATCCTTTTCGAGGAAAGTGAGTGGGATATCCAATTTGCGGTGATCCAAACCATTCATAGTGCCGACGTACCAATCGTCGCCACTTCTTCGTGCGATGGTGATGTACTCGCCGATTTCACCATTAATCACCTTCGTATCATCCCAGACCGTCGGCAGGTGCTCGAAGAATTCAATCTCAGGCTCACCCCGGTACTCAGATGGCCTGTCGTACCAGAATAGAAACTGCCACGGGCTGTAAGACACCACTGAAGCTGCAAGTTGATGCGCGTGGCTTGTCTTGATACGGCCGTGGTAATAGCAGATTGTGTAATCGGCTGCGCCGGCCAGCATCCGCGTGAACGGCAGAATCAGGTTTTCATTCGCAGTTGGCATACATTCGTTGCCGCGAATGCCTTCCTGCGTCATTAGGTTTGGATACGTCCGGCTGTATCCGGTCGGGCGGTACTCATCGTGAATATCTACCATAAGATGATGTTTGGCTGCCTTGCGAACCGCTTCGTGAAGCCACTTGGTCCACCGCTGAGAGCCCACCTGCACAAAGCCGTACTTTACGCCCTTGACGCCCCACTTTTCGTACAGTGGCAAAATCTCGTCAAGCTGACGTTCCAGTGCCCTGCGGTTCACATACAGGATGATTCCTATGTTGCACCTCTTTGCGTAATCAATAACCTCATGCAAGTCCAGTGGGCCTTTTGAGCGTTTCGGATCAACGGAAACGGTCCTAGCATCGGCTTCA
>DAOWID010000437.1 GCA_030641115.1 Planctomycetota bacterium
GTAGTCTTCACAAAGAGTGACCTGAGAAATCCGTAACTGTTTGAACAATGTGTACTAATTGCAATTTCCTAATTCAGAACCTGCCCAGTTGCGTCGCTGAGCTACTTCACCAGAATAGCAAATCTCCCTGCCAAATACAAATAGCTCTGATCCTATTGGATCGGTCCTGCCAGTCCACCTTTCAAGGCTGGGACTTCATCAATGTCTGGGCCATAGGTGAGAACCAAACCTACCCCTACCTGAGAACCGTCCCTGCCGGCGATATCAACAAGGACAGGTAAGTCCGCGGCCCGTTTTCTCCAAGTGCGGCGCACGGAGATATGGGATTGAGAATTGCCGGATTTGGACTTATAATACGCAGGATAGGTGCGCAAACCAAAATTATCTTGTTTGTTGGAAAGGTCCATTATGAACGTTTTGAAATCACGATATGGATGGTTGCTGGTAGTGCTTGCCATATTGGCAACAGTATGTGTCTCGGCCGAGTCTGTCGCCGGCACGAATAAGAGCATAGAAATCAGCAGGGCAAATCCTGCCTACTGGCAGTATGGTGGCAAGCCGATACTACTGTTGGGCGGAAGTAAAGACGACAGTCTCTTCCAGATTCCTGACCTGAAAGAACATCTGGATCTGCTCAAATCGGTGGGTGGCTGCTACATCCGAAACACGATGAGTTCGCGAAATGACAAGGGCTTTGAAGTTCAGCCTTTCAGGAAGCTGGCCAACGGAAAGTACGACCTCGAAAAGTGGAACGATGAGTATTGGAAACGCTTCAACAACATGCTGAAATGGACGCAAGAGCGGGACATTATTGTGCAGATAGAGCTCTGGGCGACTTTCGACTACTATCGTGATAACTGGGCGGTTAATGCTTTTAATCCGAAGAATAACATCAACTATACGGCTAAAGAAACTGGGCTGCCCGAGCAGGTCAATAGTCACCCCACGCGCACCGAGAATAATTTTTTCTGGTCGGTGCCGGCTGAACGCAACCAGAAAACTGTGCTCAAGTACCAGCAGCGCTTCGTAGATAAGATGCTCTCGTATTCGCTGAAGTTCGGCAATGTTCTGTACTGTATGGACAACGAGACATCCGTGACAGCGAAATGGGGGAAATACTGGTCGGAATATATCAAGGCCAGAGCCAAGGCAGCCGATGTCACGGTCCATACCACGGAGATGTGGGACCCGTGGGACCTGGCGCATCGGATGCACAGCGCAACGTTTGACCATCCCCAGACATATTCGTTTGTGGACATTTCGCAGAACAACCACCAAAAGGGACAGAATCACTGGGATAATGCCCAGCGACAGCGAAGACGGATAGCCAACAACGTACGCCCGCTAAACAATGTGAAGATATATGGGGCTGACACCGGCAGGTTCGGCAATGACAGAGACGGGATGGAGCGGTTCTGGCGCAACATCTTCGGCGGTATGGCATCGTCACGGTTTCATCGGCCAGATTCAGGCCTTGGACTCGGCAAAAAGGCGCAGGCGAATATCCGAAGCATGCGGCTGCTTACGAACAAGATGAATATCTTTACGTGTGCACCTCACAATGATTTGCTCTCGGATAGAAAGCCGAATGAGGCCTACTGTCTGGCAAATCCCGGTAAGGAATACGCGGTGTATTTCCCAGACGGCGGTGAAGTCACGCTCAATGTCACCGCGATGAAGAAGCCGATTGCAGTGCGGTGGCTGAATATTTTGAGGTGCCAGTGGTCAGATGGCAAGCGGATCGAGGGCAAAGGCCGGCTCAGGCTGAGGTGTCCCTCACGGGCCTATTGGGCTGTTCTCGTTCAATAGTGGCGTTTTGCCTTTATAATCGCCGGTTGTAAGAAATAGGTAACCGTTCACAGCGTATAAGTTGCGTTCTTGGGGTCATTGCGAGGAGTTTTGCGACGAAGCAATCTAAAATGTAACGATTGAGATTGCCACGGCCTTTGAAAAAGGCCTCGCAATGACATAAAATGGCATATTTGCCCCGTGAACGGTTACAGAAATAGTAAACAGTTTGCCGGTTGTGGGTGAACGATGGAGAAGACAACGAAAATATATACAGTCAGCCAGGTCAGTTCTCTGATTAAGGAAGTCCTGGAAAATAATCTGCCCGGCCGGCTGACAATTACGGGCGAGATAACAGACTGGAGCATCGCAGGAAGCGGTCATTGTTACTTTTCACTCAAAGATGAAAATTCATTGCTACCATGCGTTATGTGGGCCAGCAAGTTCAGAAATATCAAATTCTCACCCAAGGACGGAATGGCGGTCTTGGCGATGGGCTCAATAGATGTTTTCATTCGGGGAGGCAAGTACCAACTTCATGTTGATCAACTTGAGCCCGCTGGTGTTGGGGCGCTGCAGTTGGCCTTCGAGCGGATGAAAAAGAAGCTGCAAGCTGAGGGGCTTTTTGATGATGTGCATAAGAAGGCGATCCCAGCGTATCCGGAGAGGATCGGGATACTGACAAGCGAATCGAGTGCAGCCGTGCACGACATAGAAGATAGCATCCATAATCGCTGGCCCTGTGTGAAGTTGTTTCTGTATCCAGTGCCCGTCCAGGGCGAAGGTGCGGCTGAGCGGATTGCCGCGGCTATCAGGGACGTAAACAAACGCAATAGAGACCTCAAGCTCGATATTCTAATTGTTGGTCGCGGCGGCGGGTCGCTGGAGGACCTCTGGGCCTTTAACGAAGAGGTTCTGGCACGAGCTATTTTCGATTCGCAGATACCTATCATAAGCGCGGTTGGCCACGAAATTGATGTCACGGTGGCAGATTTGGTCGCTGACCGCAGAGCCTCCACGCCGACAAAGGCGGGCGTTGTAGCAGTGCCCGATATCCAGGAAGTCCTCAGCGACTTGGCCAGCAAAGCAACCATACTGAAGAACAGCACCAGGGCACAGTTGGGGTTGGCGCGACAGAACCTGCAGACTATTCTGGCAAGCGAAGTATTTAAGAAACCTCTTTTGACGATTCGCAATAGAGAGCAGCAATTAGATAAATTGGCTTCTGACCTGGCGGACTCGATAAAGGAATTGCTGGCGCTGGCCCGGGATAGACTTCACAGAGACTATGAACAGATTGTCAAGATTGAGCCGCATCGGCTCTTAGGGGAAAAGAGGGTTGATTTGATTGATTTGAAAAGCCGGGCGATTGCGGCGGTAAAGACCATTATGAACAACCGGCAGATGCAGCTTACCGGTCCCGGGAATCGGCTGGCGCAGACGATGAGGGGCCTGCTGGTCGAGAAGGAGCGCAGGGTGTCTGCGAGTTATGAACAAGTCGTGAGGATTAAGCCCCACTGGGTGATCGGGCAGAGGATGGTCGAACTGAGTAATTTGAGGAACCGGGCAAATGTGGGGGTGCGTGCAATTCTCAATGAGCGGCAGATGGAGCTTACGGGTGCGGACAATCGGCTGGCCGGGTTAAATCCGAGGGTGGTTCTGAAGCGAGGATACAGCATCAGCACGAACAGAGAGACAGGTTTGTTAGTAAAGACTCGGGAGGATATTCGAATCGGGGATTATTTAGTTACCGAGCTTGCAAACGAAAATTTGATTGAAAGTAAGGTTACGAAGAAGTAGAAAGGCATAATTGAAAGTCGAAAAGATGACAGATAAAAAACAACAAAACGATATTAGCAAGTTGAGCTTTGAAGAGGCGATCAAGGAGCTAACCAGTATTGTGGGAAGGATAGAGCAGGGGGAAATTGCTCTACAGGACAGCCTGCAGCAGTATGAAAAAGGAATGGCCTTGATTAAGCACTGCAGGACAATACTACAAAAAGCTGAGAAGCGGATCGAGAAGATATCCGCAGAAGAGAAGACGGAAGACAGAAAACAGGAAACCGACCATGTTTAGCCGAACCACCTGTGCGATCGGTGAACGACATACGAAATACGATACTTGTGGTGAGCTTGTCGAATCCATACTACATACGAACCCTGGGCGAGAGACTTGTCGTTGGAATATGCGCCAATGATGAAAAGGTTTTGCGCCAATTGGGCAATGCCTTTGGAGGATTAGGGGCATTGATTACCGCTATTATTCAGTTGATTTGAAACCTTCTGTGGCCGATATAATTCTCAATAATCAATTAGTACGGCCACGAATTTTAGGCTTGCATTTTTTCCCAAAAACAAGTCTTATTATAAATCACGCAAGCATCGGCGATGACAACTATCGCGACGAAATACCGGTGACGAGATGCGAGATAGGAAATCTGTGCGAGATAGTTGCCGTTAAAATTTGGTTTTGTTTTGACGCGAATTGAGGTTTTGTAGTTTGATAATCTAATGTTAGCAAGAAGAAACTGATGAGCGCTCCTGTTTTTGTCTATTTTTGTCAATATACAAGAAGGACTGGTTCAGAAGTAATTATGGTCTGTGAGAGGTTGAACTGATGGTAGATTTCAAAAAACATA
>DAOWID010000063.1 GCA_030641115.1 Planctomycetota bacterium
CATAACCAGGATAAAGACGTCTCCATCCTGGGCTTCCCGCCCGGGTCGGACTGGGTCCTGCAAGGTCCCTATTCCGACAAGTCACTGATGCGCAATTTTCTGTCGTATAAATGGAGCAATGATATCGGCAGGTATGCCGTTCGCTCACGGTTCGTTGAGATGTTCCTAAACACGGACCACAGTGGGATATCGATGAGCGACTATGTGGGTGTTTACGTGTTCATGGAGAAGATTAGCCAGGGCGAAGATCGCGTCGACATTGCAAAACTCGAACCCTCCGATAATGCTGAGCCGCAGATTACCGGCGGATACATTATCAAGAAAGACAAATTTGACTCGGGCGAGCCATCCTTCCGCACCAGCACTGGTCAGCAACTGATCTACGATGAGCCGCCTGGGGACGAGATCACGCAGGCCCAGAAGAACTGGATCAAGAGCTATCTGGACGGGTTTGAGTCGGCCCTTTACGGATCAAACTTCACCGATCCTATCGATGGATACGCCAAGTATATCGATGTCGATTCATTCATCGACCACCACATCATTGTTGAGCTGACCAAGAATATCGACGGCTTTCGGCTGAGCACGTACATGTTTAAGGACCGAGGCGGCAAGCTGAATATGGGACCCGTTTGGGACTATAATTTGTCGCTCGGCAACGCAAATTACCTCGATGGCTGGAAACCTGATGGGTGGTACTACAGCCTGCTTGGTAACTCCGAATATCCCTGGTGGCGGCGTCTGTTCGAAGATCCCGAGTTCCAGTTACGCTACGCGGATCGATGGTTTGGGTTCCGTCAGAAACTGCTCGCTACGGACCGGCTGATCCAGAATGTCGACGATGCCGCCGGACTGCTGGACGAGGCACAGGTGCGAAACTTTCAACGCTGGCGTATCCTCGGCCGCTATGTCTGGCCAAATTGGTATATCGCTAACACTTTCCAGCAGGAAATAAATTGGATGAAAGGTTGGCTCGAGGATCGGTTGATATGGATGGATAGCGAGATTGGCCGTGAATTCGCTGCTGCTCCGCCTGTTTTCAATCAGCAGGGTGGTCACGTCAGCGAGGGTTTCAATCTGACGATGGCGGCTCCATCCGGTACGATCTATTATACCGTCGACGGGGCTGACCCACGCCTGTCCGAGCCATCAGGCGGCGGTACTATCAGCAGCACTACGCTCGTGGCTGAGAACGCTGCTAAGCGAGTGCTCGTTCCGGCTCGGCCAATCAGCGATGCCTGGAAAGGCGGCGGGGCTTTTGATGATTCGGCCTGGACGCTCTGTACCGGCAGTCCCGGCGGAGTCGGTTACGAGAGAAATTCCGGCTATGAAGGGCTTATCAACATCGACGTCGGCGACCAGATGTACGACAAAAATACGACCTGTTACATCCGCATTCCGTTTACCGTCGATGCCGACGACTTAGCCGGCTTTAACTTCATGACACTGGAGATACGATACGACGATGGCTTCGTCGCCTATATCAATGGCGTCGAAATCGACAGACGCAATTTCACCGGTACGCCAGCCTGGAACTCCAATGCAAGCGCCCTGAATGATGACTCTGCTGCCGTTATGTTCGAGAGCGTTGGTGTCTCGGAGGATATTAGCGCCTTGCAGGCAGGTGCAAACATCTTGGCCATTCACGCGTTGAACTACGACTTAACCAGCTCTGACCTTCTTATCTCGCTCAAGCTGATTGCCGGTGAAACTGGTGCTCCAAACGATAGCGGGGCTTCACCCACTGCAATTAGATATACGGCTCCGGTTACTTTGAGTGAAACCACCCAGGTTAAGGCACGTGCGTTGAGCGGAAGTACGTGGAGTGCCCTTAACGATGCTATCTTTGGAATAGGCCCAGTTGCGGAGAACCTGCGTGTCACAGAAATCATGTATCATCCGCAGGACACCAACGATCCGAACGACGAATTCATCGAACTACAAAACATCGGAATAGAAACCATCAATCTAAACCTGGTGCGCTTCACCAACGGCATATACTTTACATTCCCAAGTATGGAACTTGCAGCAGGCGAGTACGTGCTCGTGGTTAAAGACATAAGTGCATTCGCAGCCCAGTACGGGTTAGGGTTCAACATAGCTGGCCAATATTCCGGCAGTCTCCGTAACAGTGGTGAGCGGATTGAGCTGGAAGATGCAGCGGGCCAGAGCATACTGAATTTCAGGTATAGAGACGGCTGGTATGATATTACCGACGGTATGGGTTTTTCGCTTACCGTAAAGGACCCGGTGAACACTGAGCCTAACGCCTGGAACGATAAGAGCGCCTGGCGTCCAAGCGCGAACGTCGGCGGCTCACCTGGCTGGGATGATACTGATGAGATTCCGGCACTTGGCAGTGTAAAGATTAACGAACTGCTGGCCCATGCGCATGCCGAGGCCCCTGACTGGATAGAGCTGCACAACACCACCGGTAGTCCTATCCACGTTGGCGGCTGGTTCCTGAGTGATGACAACGATGACTTGATGAAGTATGAGATAGCCGACGGAACGTGGATTGACCCGTGCGATTATATAGTTTTCTATCAGAATGAGCATTTTGGCAACATAGTTGATCCTGGCTGTCACTCGTCCTTTGCGTTAAGCGAAAACGGCGAGACTCTGTATTTACACTCAGGACGAGACGGTGCGTTGACCGGCTACAGTGAAGAGGAGAAATTTGGCGCATCTGAGACCGCTGTAGCATTCGGCAGGTATGAAAAGAGCACAGGTACGTATAACTTTATAGCTATGAGCGAGAATACTCCTGGCGTGGCGAATGCTTATCCTAAGGTCGGGCCTGTAGTTATCAATGAGATTATGTACCATCCTGAGAACGATGGTGATGCGGAATATGTTGAGCTTCTCAATATCAGCCTTGGTTCTTTTGTTCTGCAGCAGTGGGACAATGAGCAGACCAAGTTTGTTCCGTGGCGTTTTACCGATGAGGGAGGCATTAGCTTTGACTTTCCGCTGGGTACTGTGATGGCTTCCGGTGAACATATTCTGTTAGTTAGGAATCTCCTCGCATTTTGGTCGGAGTTTGGCGCTGTTGGTGGTGGTGTCAAGGTATTCGAGTGGGGAGTTGGCAAGCTGGACAATGGTGGTGAGAAGATACAGCTTTCCAAGCCCGGTGACGAGGTTGATGGCGAACGTCATTACATTCGTGTTGATCGCGTGAATTACAGTGACGGCTCGCACCCTGTAGGAGATGATCCTTGGCCGATTGAGGCTGATGGTAGTGGGTCATCACTTGCCCGCAAAGAACCTTCTGATTATGGCAACGACATAATCAATTGGGAAGCTGCTTTCCCTTCACCCGGCGTGTCCAATCCGTAATCCGCCGCGGCGGACCAAGCATCGGTGATGAAACGAATATAAGGTGCTCGAATCGATGAAAACCTTGCTGCCTGTCTTGGCACTGATCCTGTCTTCGGTTGGTGCTGCGCTTGCCGATTGTCCGGTCGGCGACCTGGATGGCGACTGCCAAGTCGATTTGGAAGACCTGCAGGTTTTCGCAAGCCAGTGGTTACAGCCGCCGGGCAGCCCAGCCGATCTAAATGGCGACGATGATGTCGGTGTGGTTGACTTAGCCCTGCTGGCCGAGAATTGGCGTGAGATACGTACTGCTCTGGTCATCAGTGAGTTTATGGCGGTCAACGGCAGCAAGCTGCCTCTGGGCAGAGGTGAGCTTCTGGACGAAGATGGTGATTCGGCCGATTGGATTGAGATTTATAATTCGACAAGCGCAGTGGTGAGCCTTGACGGCTGGTATCTTACCGATAGCACCGACAACCTGAGAAAATGGGAATTCCCGCCCGTCCAGGTCAATCCCGGTCAGTTCAAGACTGTCTTTGCATCCTCCAAGGACCGTGACGACCCGGATGGTGAGCTACACACCAACTTCAAGCTCACGGGCAGCGCCGCTTTTCTGGCTCTGGTTAAGCCCGATGGCAGAACGATCGCGCACGCCCATGAGTACCCACAGCAGTTTGGTGATATCTCATACGGCCTGGCCGGTGCGGACGGTACTACAAGCATTACGCACGTGCTTGTCCCAGAGTACACCGATGCAAAAGCCTTGATACCGCAAGACGATTCGCTTGGCCTGAGCTGGACTGACGTGGATTTTAACGACAGCGGTTGGCTCCAAGGCACAACCGGGGTCGGATATGACTATGGAGGCCTCATCGGTCTTGATGTCGCGGCGATGCGGAATAATAATGAAACAGTTTATGTTCGTATCCGTTTTGATGTAACTGATCTTGCCAGCTTAGAGGATATCAGGCTTTGGATGAAGTATGACGACGGGTTTGCGGCCTACATCAATGGCCATCTTGTCGAAAGCGAGAATGCTCCCGGTCCGGACGATCTTGCCTGGAACTCCGGCGCTACTGCTCTGCATGATGATGGTGACGCGGTGAACTTCGTAGACTTTCGGCTTCCGTCCCACTGTATCAACTATTTCCGGCTCGGCGCGAATGTGCTGGCAATCCATGGTCTTAATAGGAGTCTAACCAGCTCCGACTTGCTGATATTGCCAAAGCTTATCGTAAACAAAACCGGCACGGTTGATTTTTCCATGGTCACCGAAGGCTACTTCTTCGACCCTACACCTGGCCAGGCCAACGGCCCGATTATCCCGAACCTTGGCCCGGCCATCCGCAACGTCACCAAGGACCCGCCGCAACCCAGTGAGGATGAGGACCTGATTATCACGGCCGAGGTGAAGGAAACCTCTCATCCGATTAGCGAAGTTAAGCTGCACTGCCGTATCAATTTCCAAGAAGGTAATCGTTGGCTGCCCGGCAGTGGTTTACCGATGCTGGACGATGGCAACGAGGTTGACGCAGTGGCCAACGACGGCATCTACACCGCAGCCGTTCCTTCCATGATCTATAGCGCCGGCAATATGATCCGCTGGCACGTCACTGCCAAAGACACGGAGGGAATTGAAAGTCGCGAGCCGCCGTTCTTGCTCCCAGCCAATTCGCCTGAGTACTTCGGCACGGTTGTTGAAGACCCCTATATACATACTGAGCTTCCACTGATTCAGTGGTTTGTAGAGAATGTTAGTGCCTCGGAAAGCGACAGCGGTACGCGTGGCTGCGTTTACTACTTAGGAGAATTCTACGACAATATTGTTATTCACCGCCGGGGGGGAAGTACGGCAGGTATGCCAAAGAAGCACTATAAGTTTCGGTTCAACCGGGGACGTAAATTCAATTTCGATCCCCGTTTTGCCCGTGTAAACGAGTTTAATCTGAACAGCACTCACAGCGATAAGGCATATCTTCGACAGAATCTCGCGTTTGAGGCGTATGACTGGTGCGGCTGTCCAAGCAGTGTGTCGTTTCCAATGAGAGCCGAACGAAACGGCGAGTTCTACGGCGTACAAATCTTCATAGAAGAACCTGAGGAGGAGCTTCTCGAACGCGAAGGGCTTGACCCCGACGGCGCCCTGTACAAGATGTACAACACGTTTTATGCAGGTGGTTCTGCCGAGAAGAAAAGCCGTCGGTGGGAAGGCAGAAGTGATTTAGACAATTTCTGCAACAGTATCAACAACACGTCGGGCACTACAAGGCATAATAATATTTTCGACCAGGTCAATTTGCCTCTTACGCTGGATTATCTTGTTGGAACTATAATTACGCATCAAAACGATCATCCGCATAAGAATCACTATCTCTACCGAGATTCGAGCGGTTCCGGGGAGTGGTGCTTTTTGCCATGGGACCATGATCTTACATGGGGGTCGAACTGGACAGGTAGCTCTTTCCACGATTATATTTACGCCGATGACGATCAGGTCCCCGGCAAGCCGACTGACGTCAAGCCCTCACATCCTTTCATAGGCAAACAGGACTGTAAGGAATGGAATTACCATTGGAATGGGCTCATCAATGCCCTTCTAAACGATGCGACTGTCCGGCAAATGTATCTGCGGAGGCTTCGCACAGTAATGGATGAGCTGTTGAAGGCTCCGGGTACGCCGTATTCTGAGCTGGTAATTGAGAACCACATCGATGAGCTGGTTGCCCAGATGGCCCCCGATGTTATCCGTGATTATCTCAAGTGGGCCAATCCGTGGTCTTGGGGAGGGCAAGGCGGATACCCCAGAGACCAATCCTTCGAATATGCGATCAATATTATCAAGAATGACTATCTGGCTGTTCGGCGGACGCATCTGTTTGTGACGCATAATATCGATAAGGTCGGCAGTTACAACATTGCCGGCTCATATTCAGCGGCAATTCCTGATGCTCAGCCGGCCAACGCGACCATCGGCTTTGGTAATTACGATTACAACCCGGCCTCCGGCAACCAGGACGAAGAGTACATTGAGCTGATCAACCCTAACTCGTACGCAGTGGACATCTCCGGCTGGAAGCTGACCGGCGGTGTGCAGCACGAATTTCTGCCCGGCACTGTTATCGTTGCCGGTGGCAACCTCTATGTCTCTCCTAATGTGGCTGCGTTTCGTAGCCGTGCGACCAGTCCCACCGGGGGCCAGGGACGATTTGCGCAAGGAAACTACAGGGGACATTTGTCGAGTTGGGGTGAGACTATAAACCTCCTCGATGAATATGAAGCTCTGGTCGATACTATTACCTACCCGGGCAATCCGAGTGACCAGCAAAGGTATTTGCGCATCACCGAGATTATGTATCATCCGGCGGACCCGTGTGAGGATAGCGCGTACAACGCCGAAGCGTTTGAATATATCGAATTGAGGAATATTGGAGCGACCACGCTGTCATTGAACGGCGTGAAATTCACCGAAGGTATCTATTACACATTCGGCAGTATCAGTTTACCTGCCGGTGATTACCTGGTACTGATGAACAATCAAGCGGCATTTGAGTCACGGTATACCTTGCCTGGCGGCGTGCAGATTCCGGGGCCATACCAGGGCCAGTTGTCCAACGACGGAGAAGAGGTCAAGCTGGAAGATTCAACCAACAGCACTATTCTGGAATTCGATTACAAAGATGGCTGGTATGGCATTACTGACGGCATGGGCTTCTCGCTTACCGTAAAAGGCCCGGTCAACACTGAGCCTAATGCTTGGGATGATAAGAGCACGTGGCGTCCAAGCGCTAATATTGGCGGGTCACCCGGCTGGGATGATACCAATGAGGTTCCGGTACTCGGCAGTGTAAAGATTAACGAGCTTCTGGCACATTCACATGCAGACGCCTCTGACTGGATCGAGTTGCACAACACCACTGGTGAGCGTATTCACATTGGTGGCTGGTTCCTTAGTGATAACAGCGATGACTTGATGAAATATGAGATAGCCGATGGGACGTGGATTGATCCATGCGATTATATTGTTTTTTATCAAAATAAGCATTTTGGCAACATAGCTGATTCTGGCTGTCACTCGTCTTTTGCTTTGAGTGAGAATGGCGAAACTCTGTATTTACACTCCGGTAGAGATGGTGTATTGACGGGCTACAGTGAAGAGGAGAGGTTCGGCGCTTCTGAGACCGGCGTAGCGTTTGGCAGGTACAAAAAGAGTACCGGCACATATAACTTTGTGGCTATGAGTGAGAATACGTCTGGCTCTGCTAACGCTTATCCTATGGTTGGGCCTGTAGTTATCAATGAGATCATGTATCATCCGCAGAACGATGGTGATGCGGAATATGTTGAGCTTCTCAATATCAGCGGTGGTCCTATTGACTTAGAGGAATGGGACAATGAGCAGGAAAGGTTTGTTCCTTGGCGTTTTACGGATGAGGGAGGAATTAGCTTTGATTTTCTGCTGGGCACAACTGTGGCTGCCGGCGAATATATTTTGTTAGTCAGGAATCTTAGTGCGTTTGAATCTGAGTTTGGAGCTGTTGGTGGCGGCGTACAGGTATTTGAGTGGGAGCTTGGCAAGTTGGACAATGGCAGCGAGAAGCTACAGCTTTCCAAGCCTGGTGATGAGGTCGAGGGCACACGTTATTACATTCGTGTTGATAGGGTGAATTACAGTGATGGCTCGCATCCTGTTGGTGACGATCCTTGGCCGACTGAGGCTGATGGTGCCGGATCATCACTTAGTCGAAAGGTTCCCACTGATTACGGCAATGATGTCATCAATTGGAAGGCCGCTTCTGCCTCGCCCGGCGTGGTCAATCCTTAATATCCTCAAGTTAAGACACACCAAAGCAGTCATACGCATGAAATGCTGGATTTACGCCAGCAATTCGAGTATTATTCTTAGTGGACGGCCCGGTGACGTAGCTGGGCAAAGATTCTCTGGGAAATACGACAGACAGCGGATTGCCGCAGGCGGAAAGCATCTGGCCATTGCAAAGCCTGACACGAGCGTGTTGTAATCCCTGCGCCGGCCAGATTCTTCGGCTTCGCCTCAGACCTCGTCCTGAACTTGCCGAAGGAATGACAGGTAGTTGCCAAAAGTTATTCGGATAGGCACTAAGTGTTTCTTGGTTATGCTTTGCGGTATTTCTCAGTTGTCCGTCGCAGCTTGGTTCCAGAATCGATGATACTCGGGCGGGAGTGTGCTACCGCTGCCTGACGTCCCTCCAATGCTCTTGTGACTTCCCTTTGGCCACTTGTACTGGGTGCTGTAGAAGAAAGTGTTGCCTGCTTTCGAAATCGCTATGGTAACCTCGGGTTCGCCGAATTGGAAAGTTCCGAAGGTCTGACCGAGCGGCAGGTGCCTGCGGGCGAGAGCGCGCCCCTGCTCGTCCAAGGCGCTGTCAAGATCAGCCCATAGCTGCTCCAGGAGAGCCTCAGCTTCTTCGCGGAATCCAGAGATGATCACCGTAAGGCTGCCGGCGGCCTGGTATCTCTGTGTGTGCTGTGCTTCGAGTTCGGTATATTGCGTGTATGCGGTCCCAAGGATGCTGTTGACTTCCATTGTTTGCGAAGGCCCAAGGCCTAGCGCGTTGGCACACTCATCGGTCAGAGTTGGCCGCTCCGGCCCAAAAGTCACATAGCCACGCCCGTATGGGAAGTCCAATTGTCCAATCTTTGTAGGGAGTGACTCTGCTTGCACGGCCACCGTAGAAACCCCAGGGGGCTTTTGCGCTGGGGGGATACCAAGAAAATAGCCTAAGCCCATGGCAACGACAGCAAGCGAAAATAGGCCTACGAAGGCAACGACTGCTGCTATGGCAATGATGGCAAGGACGGGCCTGCCGCGCCCTCGCTTGGTCTGCGCGTCCCGTTTCTTCTTGACTCTGGCGGAGGCGTCTGCAAACAGTCTGGCCGTCTCATCTTTCAGCAAGACCCAAATAGTATATATGCCGATTGCCGTTCCAATTGGGATATTGAGCAAATCCAGAATCGAGATTATCAGCACTAAGATCCTTGCCCATCCTTTGCGTTTCAAAAGCCCTATGCCCCCAATAATTTCGGGCAGAGACGTCAAGAAAAAGAAACCAGCTATGGCAGGGCCCACAATTCCGGTAATCCTCATTGCAGTTGGATCTCTTGATATAAGGCCGCCGCCACCAATTGCCACTAAGCAGATGATGCCGATCAACAATCCCAGCGTGCCAAACACTATGTTGATCACTGCCACGAGCGTAACGTGCTTTTCCATGCGGTTCTTGGCGGGCACTGATGCATCAGCCTTTGCGGCCAGACCAGCGGTTGGCTCCGCTGGACCGCTGCCAGCCTTGATGTTCTCGACATCTGTCTTTACCTCGCTGGCTTGCTGGTAGCGGAGCTCGGGCTCCTTCTCCAAGGCCCGAAGGACAACGTCGTCAAGTTTGACATCAACCTGCACCTTTTTCGACGGCGGGGCAAATCGGCCGATTGGCAGCTCATGCGTTAGCATCTCATAAAACACGACACCCAATGAGTAAATGTCCGCGCGATGATCAACATCATGCGGATGCTCGATCTGCTCCGGCGCCATGTAATGCGGCGTACCCATTCTTTGCTGAGGGTGTGTCAGCGTGTACGCGGTAGGAGGTAAATCCAACAACTTCGCCAAGCCAAAATCGGCAATTTTGACCTGTCCCTTCTTGTCCAGCAAGATGTTTTCTGGCTTTATGTCGCGGTGTACGATTCCTTCATCATGGGCGAACTGCAAGGCCTCGCATATTTGGGGGACGATGGCAAGTGCTTGGTGGGGCGAGATCTCGCTGGCCTGGATCACGCGCCTCAAATCCGTTCCATCAACAAACTCCATGACGAAGTAGAATAAGCCGTCCTCTGTCTGGCCAAAATCGTAAACCGACACGATCCGGGTGTGGTTCAGCCTGGCCAGTGAACGTGCCTCACGGGCAAACCGCTCAGCAAAGGCAGGATCATGGCTGATGTGCGGCGATAGGATTTTCAAGGCCACCAGGCGGTCAAGGTGCTTCTGGCGGGCCTTGTAGACTGCCCCCATGCCGCCATGACCCAAAAGTGCAAGGATTTCAAGCTGTGGAAATTTCTCGGCCAGTTCCGCCGGTTCGGGCGGGGTAAATCCGGGCGGTGGCGTTGCGCTCGTCGGAATGTCGCTGGCAGCCTTTGAAGGGCCGGCCTTGTCGGCTCCGGCGTCCGTTGGCAGGCCGAGTTTCATAAGGCATTGTGGGCAAAGGTCTTGTGGCGCATCAGCTGGCAGCTCGCCTCCACATTGGGGACAATGTCTTTCTTCAGCCACAATAACGTCTCCTTTTCTGATTCTGGTTGCGTCCACCTATTACTTAACCAAACCAGCAGAAAGGTTACACACTATCGGACATTTTTTCCAGAACTGTTAGGTCAACGGGCCAGTGCTGCAAATAGGTCCCGGATTTCCTGGTCAATCTGGTCCTCGGTGGAAACTGTCTGGGCGATTTCGCCCCGCAACAGTTCGCGGTAGCGCCGCCGCAGGCGATGCACAGCGACCTTCACAGCTCCTTCGGTCATGTCCAGCTTGTCGGCCACATCATGGTAAGGGACAGAGCTTGTTTCTGTGGTCAGGTAAACTCTCAGATGGTCAAAAAGCTTCTGCCTGTTCTTGCCGGCCGATTCGGCTTGCAGCTTGTCCACCAGTACATCCTGCACAGCGTCTCCAAGGCCTGTTGGTATCGAGGGGACTCGGAGCGGCGTGCTGCGCGGACAACACTCCAGTGCGTGGTTGCAAACCGACCTGCACTCGGTGGAGTCGAATTTGTGGGGCCGTTATCCGACATTTCTCATTATACCTTAACCTACCGGCACGCATCAGCTTGTCTATTGCTAAAATAGCACATCAGCCATGCGTGTACAACACCGTCAGGCGATTTTCTACGGGGTTTCCAGATGTGCCGATAGCCCCGGGCTGTTCGGCTCAGGCAGGGTAGCCGCGAGCGGGAGAGGCGAATTGCTCATACCGCATGTGTAAAACGAGATTCAGATTTCGTATGCCCTTGACATTAAACGACTTAGGTGAATTATTGCTGCAGTTAGCGTGAGAAATCCGCCAGTTCGAGCTATTTTTTTCAGAATGTCCTTGCAGGTGGAGCAGAAAAGATGTATACTGTCCGATAAGTGTGAGTTGACAGCGGCGACACTGAGAAAGAGTTCTGCAAAAGAATCTCATAAGGTGTTGATTTGCAAATGTTTGCGTATTTCAAAAAGGGGTAAATGAAAACCAATAATTAGGAGAACGAGAAAATGAAACGATTATTTACATCTGTGATAGTAGCAGTAGTGCTAATAGCCTTGGCTGGAGGAGTACGGGCATATGCCGCCCCTGAAATTTCTTTTGTAGGCCCGCCTGATGGCCCTACTCCCGATGACGGGGCAACCATTGTAGGTACATCGGTAGAGATACAGGCCTCGATAACCGAGTCCGCGTTAGCTGATGTGACCTTCAATTGGAACGGCACCAATTATTTGCTTTACGATGAGTCGCTGGTTTTGATGTTCAACTTCGACAATGTGGATGCGCTCGGAGAGAATTACTCCGTCAATGGCAGTTGGGTCGAGGATCTGTCTGCTGCCGGCAATCATGGCTGGATCGAGAACAGGACTTTTACCTACGAAGGGAAGCCGGTCACCTTAGAAATGCCAGTCTGGGTGGAGGATGGTCGTTACGGCGGTGCTTTTGATTTTGTGGGTAATGGCGTCGATAGCGGCCAGAGTATTCTTGTTGCACACTCAGATTCTCTGAATCCTGGTTTACGTGATTTTGCGATAGCGGTCTGGATTCAAACCAGGGATGACTATGATGGAGACATCCTACGGAAAGGCTCAACTAACACCGCCGGCACATGGTACAAACTCGAACACTCTCCGTCACCCAACAATAATAGACTATCCTTAAACTTCAACACGGATGGAACAGACGCCACAGTTACCTCGGCTGCTGCCTATGATGACAATCAATGGCATTTTGTGGTCGCTCAGAGGGCCGGCGGTTACGCGGAGTTGTGGATTGACGGTGTCTATGAAGGATATGACTCTATATCCGGAAGCATTTCAAATACGGCAGATTTGGCGATAGGAAGCAAGGATACCCAGGCCGACGATTTTCTCAACAGCAGTTTGGACGAAGTCCGCATATACATGCGTTCCTTCACCGAGGACGAGATACAGGAGCTTTACTATTCCAACCTAAATAAATACGAGACAGACAAATGGACCCTCTATGTAAATCAGTCGAACTTAACCAGCGGTGATTATACATATCAAGCTTCTGCCACGAACACCTCATCGCAAATGAGCACAGCGGGGCCCAGAAGTGTCACGATTGATGCCCCGGCTGTACCGCCAATACCACGAAAAGGTCCATACCTTATGTATGAAGGTGTCAATACTGAGATGACGGTTCTCTGGCAGTTGGACAATTCAACGACCTGCACCATTGAGTGGGGGCTGAGCGAATCTTATGGCAACACCGCTGTAACAACAGAGGTCGGTGACCATCAGCACATATACACTATTACGGGGCTATTTCCTGGTACAAAGTATTATTACCAAGTCGGTGGTGTTGGCAGCGGTTCTTTTACGGCTGCCCCTGCGGATGGGGCTACCAGTGTAAAATTCATGGCGTATGGAGACACGCGCACCAATGCTGGCGACCATGATGCCGTAAATGCGCAGATGATTAATACGTATACTACCATTGACGAGGGATTCCAGACCGTATGTTTACATGTGGGTGACTGGGTTTACAGCGACGCCGAATACGATTGGGCCACCGAGTTCTTCGATCCGGCTCGCACGAACACCCACACCTTCCAGGCGAACATGCCCATAAACGGCTGCATAGGCAACCACGAACTGCCGGGCACGCTTTTCGAAAAATACTGGCCTTATCCGTATGAACCGGACGGCCGCTACTGGTCATTCGACTATGGGCCAGCACACATCGCCATTGTTGACGAGTATACAGACTACAGTTTAGAGTCTACACAACATACGTGGCTCGAGAGCGATCTTGCTACAAGTAACAAACAATGGAAGTTTATAGTTCTTCACGAGCCCGGCTGGTCGGCAGGCGGAGGCCACGGTAATAACACCGCCGTCCAGGATTATATTCATCCACTCTGTTTGGCCTATGGTGTTGACATTGTTTTTGCCGGCCACAATCATTATTACGCCCGTTGTGACGTTGATGGCGTCCAGTATATAACCACCGGTGGCGGCGGAGCGCCGCTTCGTGATCCGGAAATGGGTTACCCATATCTGGTTACGGCTGAAAAGGTGCTGCATTTCTGCGAGATTGACGTGCAAGGCAACCAACTACTTTTTACCGCCCGGAGAGTAGACGGCACAGTTATTGAGAGCTTTAACATTACTGACTTCCAGGTTACTCCGAGCCAGGGAGTCACGTTTAGTGGACCTCCCGGCGGTCCGTTCGTTCCTGCGTACGAGACCTATACCCTGAGCAACAATGGTGATTCATCGATTGACTGGACTGGTACAATTGCCGAGCCCTGGCTGGAGGAGCCCTGGCTGGAGCTTTGGTTCGACGGTAGTAGTGGCAATTTGGTAACTGGTACAATATCTGCGGGCAGTTCGGTGGACGTAGATGTTTACCTGACAGCGGAGGCAGCCAGCCTGGAGGAAGGTACCTATTATGATACGATAACCTTCACTGATACGACCAACGATACTGTAATAGAGCGGGATGTGACTTTGGAAGTCATCGTGTATGAGGACGTTGCTAACAGCGATATCCCCGTTAAAGGCACGGTCGGCGGCAGCTACGTTGATACTCAGAAGAGCGATGATGTCTATGAGAGGATCACAGAAAGGCAATCGGGCGGTAAACCTGACAACCGTTACAGTTACCTTGAGCACAAGTGGACGATCAATGTTACTGGCGGCAATGTAGTCACCTTCTATGTCGAGGCTTATCATACATCGAACAGCGAAGGTGATGACTTTGTCTTTGCCTACTCGACGGACGACTCGACATACACAAACATGCTGACGGTGACCAAGACGAGTGATGATAACACATGCCAGACGTATGGATTACCTGGCGCCCTCAGCGGTACGCTGTACATCCGTGTCACGGATAGTGACCAGACACAAGGCAACAGGACTCTGGATAAGATTTATGTTGATCACATGTATATCCGGTCTGAAGTTAGTAGTAATCCTCCGGGCCAGGCGAGCGATCCGGACCCACCTGATGTGGCAATGGATGTAAGCATAAACGCAGACCTGAACTGGACTGCTGGGGCAGGTGCGGAGTCGCATGATGTGTACTTCGGCACGACTAATCCTCCGGCGTTTCAGCAAAACCAGAGTGGCACTATATTTGATCCGGGCTCGTTGGATAACGATATGCTCTACTACTGGCGTATCGATGAGAACAACAGCTACGGTACGACGACAAGGAACGTGTGGAGATTCACTACGAAGCCGGGCAACGGTCTCAGTGAGATTTACGTCAACGACATCGCGATGAGTTACAAGAAGGCCGGGCCAAACTACTCGGGCTTGGCAACGGTGTGGATTAAGGATGATGCTGGCACGGATGTGGAAGGAGCAACCGTGTACGCCGAGTGGAGCGGTGCGGTGAGCGAGACTGTGAGCGGCATAACCGGGGCTGACGGGAAAGTAACTCTGCAATCGGCGAAGAAGAAAGAAGGTGGCATTTTCACTTTCACGATCACGAATGTCGTAGCATCGGGTTATAATTACAACGAACAGCTCAACGTGGAGACATGCGACTCTGTGACTGCTCCGTAGAACTTTGCTGGTGAAGGACTGTGTATGCAAATTGGAGCGGGCTGGGCCAGTGAAATGTGCCCAGCCCGTTTTTTGTCTGTCATTTGGCCATCGCTACAAGTGATATGGGTGGCGCTGCGGGCGGCCCATCATTCGTCGTGCCTGCACGTCGCTGACAATCTCCTGCTTTTGCTGGTCCCAGTTGAGCTTTCGGCCCAGGATGTAGGAGAGATTGCCCAAGACGCAGAGATTGGCCACGCCAACGGAGGCCTCGATGTTCATAATGGTCTTGGCACCTGTCTTGATGCCTTTGAACCAGTCTTCTTTGTGGCCTGGGCTTTTGTACACGTCCTTGGCGCCGGTAGGCGGCTTCCATTCGCGGGCTTTCTTCTCGACCCACGTGCCGCCGTCGCCGCCCCAGTGCACAAATTTGCCCTGGCTGCCGTGATAGACTGCGCCGTAGCCGGGACGGCTGATCTTGCCGCCAGGCTCTTTGCCGGTCCTTTCTTCCGCCGGCACCGCGTTGCCGCTATGCTGGTTCCAGGTCAGGACCCAATCAGGATTCTTGAACGTGTACGTTACGTCCATGGTGACGGCGCTGTCCCATAAACCCTTTTTCGGCGCAGTGCCCGTTGCCTCGACGGTGACCGGTCCCGTACCGTCGGCACCCATCCACCACATTGCACAGCTCATCACGTGAGCACCTCGGTCACGTATCTGCCCGCCACCTGACTCCAAGAGCCAGCGGAACACTCCATGACAATATCTTTTGTTGTACGGCCGCCAACGTAGTGGGCCTAACCATAAGTCCCAGTCCAGCTCTGCCGGCGGGGCACTATCCGGGACGGGGTTGCTGTCTTCGGGGCTGTTGTAGTGAAAACACGTTACCTTATCGATGTGGCCGATATTGCCGTTGACCAGGTACCGATGCGCCAGATAAGCTTCCGGCTGAGAACGTCCCTGTGAGCCGACCTGGACCGAAACCTTGTTCTTCCTGGCAGCGGCGACCATCGCTTTGCCTTCCTCGATGGTGCAACAGGCCGGCTTCTCGACGTAGACGTGCTTGCCGCACTCGGCGGCGTGGACCGTCTGAACCGCATGCCAGTGGTCGGGAGTGGCTATGACCACTGCGTCAATATCTTTACGCTCGAGGATATAACGGTAGTCACGATAGGGTTGCACGCCTGGGCCGGCTGTTTTGACCGCTCCGGCGAGTCTATTCTCATCCACGTCACAGACCGCTGCGATATTGACAATGCCGGACTTTACAAATCTTTTCATATCCTGTAGGTGGTGCCCACCCATTCCGCCAACGCCGATATGGGCCATTGTCAACCGTTCATTTGCCCCGCCTCTGCCGGGTGCTGCCAGAACGCCGGAAGGAATTAGGTATGGAACACTCACTACCGCACCGGCAGCGGCCAAAAATTCACGCCTATTGAGTTGGTTTGACTCTTTCATCGTTCTATCACCTTTCTGTTTTGTTTCACGCTATTGTATAGTGTGCCAAGAGCAGCCTTGAAACTGGAACTCTCGTGGCACGGTCGCGACGCCGTTCTACTCCAGCGGCTTGACGTTTGTCTTCTTCGTCGGCACCAGCTTCACACACGGAAGTCCGCGAACCTTTACGCCTCGCTGTCGCAGCGACTGCGCGATATTGAGCTTGAAGTTCTTGGGTGCGGACTTTAGTCCGGCTTTAAGTGCTGCAATGGCCCTTTTGTTTGGAATGCGCTGCAGCACCATGCGAGCATCCTCGCGCAGTTGCTTATTCGATAACAGCGCGGTGATCGGTTCGATGGACTTCGCGTCGCCGATCTCAGAGAGCATCCACAGCACCTCGCGCCGGACCGGGGTGGGCTGATCGTCACCCAACAGGGGTATCAGCTCGGCAGTGACCGCCCTCTTCTCGTCTCGAGCCCTGGGGCGACCTGCGTGGCGGACAATCTTCCACAATCCGCGTTTCGCTGCGCGGGCAACCTCGAGGTCGTTATCTGTCATGACCTCGGCCAAAGGCTTGACCGCTGGTGTCCCGATGTTGCCGGCACCCAGCCAGGCTGCTGTCCTTACCTTGTCACTGTTGTCCTTGATCTTGGCGATCAGCTCATCCACATCTTTGTTCTGCGCGGCGCCGGCTATCCCGGCCATCAGCCCCGCAGTCACCGGCGCAAGTGGCGCCTTTTCTATACTTTTGATAGACATACTTGAAACCCTTTCTTGTTACTTAGTTCTGAAAGATAGCTCTACAATCATAAGACATATGTACAGAATCTGCGCGAGAAATGCAAGCATCCTGAGCATTTCTTCGTCAAATTGTCCCGCTTCGCAGGACTTTTTTATCTTGCTCTCATCACCCAGCCTCCAAAG
>DAOWID010000262.1 GCA_030641115.1 Planctomycetota bacterium
CCTCCAGAGGCGGATCCTCGACCTCCCAAGCTTGTCCTGAGCCCAGCCTGCACTGAGCGCAGCCGAAGTGTCGAATGGGGCAGATTTGCGCCGCGCTGAAAGTCCGCCGGAGGCGGAGCGGGCGCGTGAAGCCTGTGTTATTGGCTTTGCCTGCTAAGCTGGCTTCGGCTGGGGGGTGATGGAAAACAAAGTCTGCGTGCAGAGCACGCCTCCGTTGAACTATGTGGTCTCTACGTTTGTGGCGGTGACAAATGTGGGTAAATGGTCATTGCTGACTGTGGGCTTGCCCCTGCAGGGTCGGTGCTCGAAGCCGCCGGAGCCCGCCAATAGCGGGCGAAGGCGACGGCGGCGCAATAGTGCTTTTATAGTATATGTTATAGTATGGTTATTAGTAGTTGCGCAATTCTGCGTAACTAAAATCGCAGATTTGACGTGGTTAGTTGCGCAATTTTGCGTAGGTTGTTACGCAATTTTGCGTAAGTAGAGTGGACCAAAATCGGTCTATTTTGTAGCTCTCACGAGCCGATCGCAGCAACAATAGAAGCAAAAGAAGCCTCGTGGGGCCGTGCAGAGCTTTTGAGTCATTGTCAGTTGAGAGCCAGCAAGCTGGATATGCTCGTCGGCTGCCATTCGCCGGCGAGCAGGCCGTAATCGAGGAAGTTAATGAGGCCGTCACCACATAGAGTTGGTATCTCAAATGAAGGCTTGCTTGTCAGCCAGTGGCTGCACAGGATTCGCAAGTCCTCAAAATCCACGTCCCAGTCGGCATCCAAGCCGAGCTTGTGGGCAAACGGCAGGCACTCAGGCACAACGTGCACCTCGGTAGTGAACTTGAATGGAATCGACGTGCCGCTATCGAAAACAAGCTCGACGAAAAAGGCGGTCCAGCCCTCTTCCGGCTCAGGAACCTTGGCCACATACGTATTTGTCCCCTCGGCGGAGAGCGGAGAGCTTTTCCATACCGCACCGATAGTCTCCAGCCGAAAGTCCCGTTTTTTTGGATTTGTTGCCTGCCACAGATTGACCTGCGTCGGCGTGGTGGTTGTCTCTACTACGATTGAGTGGTCCGCTTTGACCTCCCATGTAAACTTTGGCCGAGCCGAACTGGCTAAGATAGACTTATAGAAAACGATCAGGCTCATCGGGGCCTCCATGCTGCTAAGCCCGTGGTCCGTATTCGGAATATAGCGCAGGTATTTCTCGCCCGGCAGGTCATCGAAATAGAACTGGGCCGAGTCCGGCAGAAAGAACTGATCGCCGGTCGAATTAACCCCGAACTTCGGAATTGTATAACGGTCTCGATACTCGTACGGGTCGACGATTTTTAATAGCCCCTGGGCTTGCGGCGTATCAAGCCTCTCAAAAATCTTCATCTCCTCGTAATCGTGTATGGCGTTGGAATAGAAGCCATACGCGCTGTAATGGTGTCTCATCGACTCCTTCATATTTAGGAGATCGATAACAGCCGGGACAATCGCGATGACTCGCTTGTCAACCGCGGCGGTCAGCCACGTCGTCCAGCCTCGCTTGGAGCCGCCGGAAACCACAAACTTGTTAATATTTGTCTTGCCGCCGCTGACCTTCGACAGATGGTCGTGAACGGTATCCATCGCCCGCACCGCACTTTTCACCATCGGCAGCAGCAGCGGCCAAGTTGCGTCGCCTGTCTTGACATACTTGTCGAATGTGTAGGCAATAATCGCGTCCTCAGATCGAGGCCTGCCGCCATCGGGGAAGACCAAAGGCTGGTTCGGCACCATCCGCAGGTCGGCAATCACCGTGTTTACCTGTGAAGCTACAACGCCGAGGATCGGGTCCACGGAACTCGGAGCGGAGCCGCCGTTATTTCCGCCGTTTATCCAGAGTAGCGCGGTATCTGCCGTGGCGTTGTCCGGCTTGACTATGGTCAGCCAATGCTGCCATAGTGTTCGGTTGACCTCGCTCTTGCTGCGCCAGGCCTGCGACGTCATATCCAGGACGTAGCCAGTATAACCTGGCCCGGTGACAGTCTTGACAACGCTATAGCTGTAGTTCTCATCCGGCGCCGCCACATAATCATCCAGTGCCGTGCCGAAAGCCAGTTGCGCAGCCCCAAGAATCATAATGGCCAACATTGCGAATTGCCTCTGTGATTTCATAACATACCCTTTCCTTTTGAATGACATTTAGATTATTTGCTTAGTCGCTTTCATACTTTGCGTGGAAATATCTGCCGCAGGTATTGAGCATCGTACCGGCAGCTCTCTTCTATGCCCAGCGGCATTTTCGTGCCTTCCATAACTATCCATCCGCGGTAGCCGATGTCGTCCATCGCCCGGCGGACCTCTTTGAACGCAATTGACCCCTTACCGTACAGGTCATCGTAGTCTTTAGCGTGAAACTCACAGATATGCTTGCCGAGTATGCGTATCTCCTCGTAGATGTCATAGCCTGCTTTGTGTGAGTTGCCCACGTCGTAATAGACCTTGACAGCCGGCGAACCGACTCGCTCGATAATATCCAGATGCTGCTCGGCGTTGAGCCAGGACTCGATGCCAAGAAACACGCCGGCCTTTTCTGCCTTTCGCGCTACTTTCTTGAGCCTTTCAACAACGACATCTGTGCCTTCTTTGTCATTTCGAAGGTCGGCGTCGCCGAAAAATGCCAGGAGAACGACGTTTAGTCCCATTGATTTGCAGACATCGATGCTCTGGGCCACCCATCGCTCGGCACGTGGATCGCTTTTGTAGGGAACACCGTTAAGGACCCCAAGCGCCAACGACGCTATTTCCATATCCTGCTTTCTTGCCTCATCCAGAAATCTCTTCTGCAGTTCGGGATTGAACAGCGGCAGTTCATTTTGGCCCCTGCCGAAGTCCACCTGCACACCGTCAAGTCCGATGCGTTTGGCCATCTCAAGCGAACCCGGATCCGCCATCTTGCCTATCGTCCAGTCGCAGACACCGAGCTTGAAGCCGCGTCGGCAAGCCTTTGCCCGCTCATGCTGGCCGAAAGGAGCGCAAGAGCTACTTAGCGTGAGTCCCGCAACGGCACAGCCAGCTTTAACCATCATCTCACGACGAGTAAAAAGTGAGCGTTTCATTTCCATATCTCCATATTCGCACGAAAACCAAACCGATGTTTCGTGCCAACTGGTACTCAATTTCAGAGATATTACGATTAGGAGATTGCCATGTTCGGCTGCGCCTCGCTCGCAATGACAGCGGATGTCCCCAGGTCATTGCGAGGAGCGAAGCGACGAAGCAATCTCATTCTACCATAGTAGCGAGATTTACAAAACACTGTACCAGTTTTAACCTACGCCTTCAGACCTTTGAGGTTCGCGTCCAACTTTTCCTTGTTTCTTATGATCTCCTTCCAGGTCACTTTGCGTTTCTCGTATGCGGCGGTCCGGCCAAGAATTGTCACGAGGTTGCTACGAACACTTGGTGCAACGGTTGGGTTTTCAACATCTCCGTCCATGATACTCTTATGGAATGTCGCAACGTTAGTCACGGCACCTTCATGATATATGCTGGGGCTTTTGCCGCCCCGATAGAAATTCTCGCCGCGGATGATCACCAGGTCGCCATACGCAGTTTCCAGCACGCCTTTTGAGCCGAACATTCGGTTTCTTATTCCTTCAGGCTGGGTACCACGACCGTCGATCTGTCTGGAGCTGAACGTAACGCCGACATGGTTCGGATATTCAAAGAGCAGTGCGAAGTGGTCCCAACACGTGCCGACAGGCCGTACCGTTCGCCCGCCCGTTCCGACCGCCCAGATCGGTTCGGCGTCCATGATCCAGCTCATTACGTCTAAGGTGTGGATGTTCTGCTCGGTAATGATGTTGCCGGAGAGCACGCGGTCGAGGCCCCACGCTCGCAGGCGATTCTCAGCACCATCTGGATCGGACCGCCACGAATCATACATGCGCTTAAATGGGCAGTTCGCGTGATAGATGGCCTCGCCGAACGCAAAAGTACCGAGCGCACCGTCATGGACACGTTTGAGCGCCTCGCAGAAGAACTTGTCGGCACGGGTCTGAAAATCCACGAGGAAGCAGAGTTTCTTGCGTGTAGCCTTCTTACCGCTCTGGCCTATACTGTGACATCCGGGCGCGTCCACGGCAATTGGCTTGGCAACGTACACGTGACAGCCCGCGTCTACCGCTGCCGCAGCCTGCTCAGGATGGAAGTAGGGCGGGCTCTCGATGGCAACCGCATCAACTTTCCCTTCAAGCAGCCGGCGGTGGCCCGATAGCCCAGTATAAAGGCGAGCTTTTTCCACGCCCAGTTTGCCGAGCCGGTCAACGCGGTCCTGGAAGTAATCTGCGCCGGCTACGATGTTGTATCCGCCGTGCTCCTTGAATAAGTTGGCGATCCAGATTCCTCGCCCGCCGCAGCCGATCAATCCCAAATCGACCTTGGAGTTGGCACCGTAGCCTCGGACCAGCTCAGGCTTGACGACAGTAAACGATAGGGCGGCTGCACCTGCTCCGGCAATGAACCGCCGGCGGCTAACACATTGCTGATTCTCTTCGGCGCTCAGAGTCTTTTGTTTTTCTGGCATTTCGTGGTCCTCCTTTCATAGGCATACCTTAACAAGAGTTTTGCAAAAGTTCATACCTTAATATAGGCTTCTCGCCTGATCTTTCCCGTTGAGGTTTTCTGAAATTCATCTATTCTTATTTCAAGATGACGCGGTGACAGCTTTTCGAAATTTGATAACTGCCGGTTTCTTCGTTGACATTCGTTGATGCTTTGCCAAACAAGAGATTTGAGGACCTGCGGCTGTTTTACCAGATCAGCGTAGCAGTGCTCGGTATGGGTCTCGATTGCATCCCAGGCTGGCAGGACGAGTGCCCTGATGGTCTCCTGCACTATCCCGGTTGAGTCTTTTTGCAGACCCGGCACGACCAATATCTCGTTTACGAATCGAGCCTCGGAAAGTGCCGATTCGACGAGTTCAGGGTTCACATTCTTACCGCCGGGCAGCACAATCACGTATTTCTTTCTACCCGTAATAAAAAGGTCCCCATTTTCATCCAGGTAGCCCAAATCGCCGGTGTGCACCCACCGAGTCCCTGCATCGTCTACTCTAATAGCTGCCTCGGTAGCTTTGGGATTCTCATAGTAGCCCTTCATAATACAAGGCCCGCCGAGACATATTTCTCCTTTTTCACCTGGCCCAAGTATTTCCTTTTTCTCGTTGGCGATCTGGACGGACAGCGTGGAAATGGGTTTGCCGACGCAGCCCAGTTTGTCAGCCCTGTCGTTAAAGCCATATACAGGCGAGTTCTCTGTCGTGCCGTAGCCCTCGTAGAGCAGCAACCCTCTTTTCCAGAACACGTCCAGCACCCACTTTGGCATTGCTGCTGAGCCTGAAAGGAAAAACCGAAGTTTGCTCCAGCCCAGCTTGCTAATGATCCCCTTTCCCAGTAATTTTGGCAAGTAACGGTCGAGCACTCTAATAAACAGCTTTTTTTGTTTCTGTTTAGCAAGACCTTCCTCAACACTCTTTGCCAGAACCGTAAACAGAGCAGGTACAGCAATGAAGATAGTTATGCCTTTGTCCCTTATAAGTTCGGCTATCTGTCGGTATCTGTTTGTGTAAACATTAGTTGCGCCTACCCAAAAAGGCAACAGCTTACCAACGGTAAGGCCAAAAGAGTGATGCGGCGGAAGTATGTGACCGAGCTTATCCTCGTGGGTTATTTTTATCTTCTCAACAGAACCCTGAAGATTGGCGATCAGATTAGCGTGACTTAGCTCAACTTCTCGTGGGTCACCGGTAGTGCCGGACGTGCACAGAATTACTGCGGTCTGATTTGGTTGAATCTTTGTGCGAATATCATCTGACAGTTCGGCTCCGGTTGGTAGCGTCTCGCAAAGTGGCCCGTCGGTCATTTCCGCTAGGCCCATGCCCTTGCCGATGGCGAATTCTTTCAGTTCCTGTCGGGAATTGGCATCCTGATAATCGTCCGCGATGATAAGCAGACGAGTGGCCGTGTGTGCCAGATGATTTATTACTCCTTCAACCCCTCTTTCGGGGTCGATCAATACCGGGATTGCGCCGGCAAGTATTGTCCCCCAGAGTGCAATGTCCCAGTCTGCGCGGTTTTTACCTAAAATTGCGACTTTGTCGCGTATCTGGATGTCATTATTTTGGATGAGCCAGAGTGCGAAGTTTTCCGCCCTTGTTTTGAGCTGTTCAAATGTAAGCTCTTCCTGTCGCTCAGGACGAAGGATCTCAAGGCACACCTTGTCGGGCCGTTCGACGTTTCCAAGCGACTCACTAAAAAGCTCAATCAAGTTTCGAAACTGGAAGTTTGTCTGCATCTATATCCCTTAGCCCCCTTGCTCTCGGATTCCCGCGTGGCGGCCTATTGAATCCCCGCATAATCTTTCTGAAGGATAGTCGTAATCCATAAGTAAGAGTTTAACTTCTACAGGCCAACATAGCAAGGCTTTTCGCTCAGCCCCGTTCGCATTTTGCAGCATGTTGCGAAATAGGCCCGGCGAAGAAGACTGTGGAAGCGGTTAGTAGCCTCTCAATGTTGATTTTATGGTTCATAACCTGCGGTAAAACCGCAGGCTAAATATTTAGCCCCACGTTTCACGTGGGGTTCTTACCCGCAACTTCGAATTTGACACACCACTAGAACAGCCTTCAACCGGTACTACATTGGCTCACAGCAAACTTTGTACTGCCTTTTCTGCTCGTCGGCGCTAAATTTGATAGGCAGAAATTGCTTTATTATTTCTATGTTTGTTAGAAGGTGGCTCGAAAGCTCACTGGTCGTGTAGCAGCCCGTCTTTGAAATGGCCATGTAGACTAAAAGCTGGTCAGCTAAGAAACGATCAACGCCAGCGCCCCTGGCGAAAAAATCTTCGGCTAAGCTGACAACCTCGCCGACAACTCTGTGCGAAGGCTTACCTCGCATCCCAAATGCAGTAAAGACTGTTGTTCCCACCTTGGGCGAGCTGCCTGAAAGCCGAATCATAACACAATTTCCCGGCCCATCAGAGTCCGTCACTTCAATGTGTTCAATATCTTGGATGTTCAGCTTGCTCTGGAGCAACAGTTTTTCTTGCCGCTGCGCGATGTGTGCAGGCAGCTTGGCCGTATATATCCTGGCATGAATTTGAATCTGCTCGTCCGGCTCGCATAGATCGATTGTCCGGCGTCCGCCACAGGCGGATTTTTGCCAAGGTTGGATGTCAAACATTATCTTTCCGCCGCCGGCAGGGAAAAAGCCGTGCTTTAGAAGTTTGCAGTTTGCCTCGAAACCAGCGTTCGCGATAGCCGGCAAAAAGGTCTCACTCAGGAAATCAAACGGCGGAGCCAGAGGATTGTGAGTGCCGCCAGTAACAGTGACCCTCGAAGGCTTGTCAGCCAAAAATAAAGCGGGCAAGACTGTTTGGATTACCAACGATGCGGAACCAGCCGAGCCTATATCAAAATGGAAATTGCCGCCTCGTACGGTACCAGGCTCAAAATCCAACACCTTTGAGCTTAGAGCAGCTCCGTGACACCGCCCGTCGGATATTTCACGCGCTGCCTGTACACAAGCTAAATGTTGCTTGGCCAGGCCGGGATTGCGACGGCTGGCGCGGATGTTTTCAATGTGCAAGCCCTTACCGGTGATGCAGGCCAACGCCAGGCTCGTTCGCAGTATCTGTCCGCCTCCTTCGCCCTTACTGCCATCTATGACAACGCTTTCCATATTATAACAAGAGTTTTGCAAAAGTTCAGTTATATGTCACCAATATCGACGCTGGCATCCCCAATAACAAGGCAACGAACTTGCCCCGCCTTCGGCGCGTCGAACTGAGGCGCTCTGAGTACCGCAATACCATTGTCATCCTGCCAGTCATCTATGATACCTATGGCACCGTCTATACCTTTTTCATCGCGCAATCCGACCAGCCGACCAACGAGCCTGTCACCGCTTAGGCTGCCACTTGTCTGGACCGCTACGTCCCCAAGATTAACGTCATAACGGCGTGCATTTCGAAAATACTTGGCGAATTGTTCTTGCCGGTAGCGCCGCCTGGTCTCCCACGATTTTGTGGGAATCTGCGGTGCCTTTATATGCTGGAGCGGCCCGTGTGCGGATGCCCAGCCTGCGAGGATGTCACTTAATTCATCGTAACGTTGAACTGCGAGGACGAGATCGGGTCTCAATATTCGCTGTACCGTCCACCATAGAGCCGCTGCCGCCGGCCCTCTGATAAAACCAGGAGTGTCAATCACGACCGACTTAGTGACTTTCGACACCTGCTGTACACCTTCTATGATGCCCGCAGTTAGCTGCAACAGATGTCGCTCCGGCGTGACATCACCCACGAAGCTGATACCTTTGGCGGTGAGCTTTGAAAAATCAACTTGTGGTTTGTCGAGAAGGGCCCAGCCAACTGTTGTAGGTGGCCCAATATGGGACTGGCCAATATCCGCATCGACAATGCCAACAGGCTGTCTTGCGGCCAACTGCGTTGCCAAAGCCGCTGTGAGAGTGGTTTTGCCGGTATCAACGCCGCCCAGAATTAAGCAGATACCCGCTTGCACTAAGCCTTGACTCAGAAGCTGCTCGGCAATATTGTCCGGCCAATCGTATGACATTTGAGGCTGCACCCTGAGTTACTTCCGGCAGTAGCCCACCGTCACCATATAGATAGGCTCCAGGTGCCCCGGCAGTGTCAAAACTTTGCTAACCGAAGCATCATCGAAGGCACCCACAGCGACGGAGCCGAGCCCTAACGACTCAGCCTGCAGATGAACATTCTGGGCCGCGTGGCCGGCCTCCATATAGACATATCGAACGCCACGCTTGCCATAGCGCGTAGTGGTCCTGGTGAACTGCGCTGCAAAGATCAGTGTCAGCGGTGCAGCTTCAATAAATCCCTGTTCCCACGCAGCCGAAGCCAGTGCCGATCGCAGGTCTCGGTCTGAGAGTTTTTCAAGAGCGTGTTTAGCCAGTAAATAGTGAAACAGACCTTCCTCAGTAACCAGAAAAAGATCGAGCGGATATGTCGCTCCTGCTGAAGGTACTGTTCGATACTTGCTGCGGGTGTCTTGCCCCTGCGCCGCCCAGGCTAACTGGCCTATTTGCTCAAGCGTGAGTGATTTGGGCAGAAACTCTCGTCGCGACCGCCGGCCAACTATAGCCTGCTCCAACGACATCAACCCCTCAAGATTCGGCTTAGGAAGATTCACTATTTCCTGCATTGCTGATCCCACTCTATCGTCTCAATTGGCCTGGGGCCCCATTTTGCAGCGTATTGCAAAATGGGATACTCTTATCATATATGCACAGCCTTCTCATGTCCAGCATCCATTGGGTGTGAGCTTCACCCAACCGGTATCGGATAGAGAATTTCCATGCGCAAACCTTCACTGTCGAGCTTGGGTTTCTCAGGCAGTGTCTCGGCCCTTCCAACAACGGCCTGGGCAGCCGTCCACGCGGCAACAAGGGCATCAAACGCATCGTCCATAGCAAAACCAACTCTGGGCGACTTGGACAGAATATCGTCCGTATCTGTAAAAATTCCCTGGAGCAGTTTGTGACGCTGGGCTTGACCGGGGACAGTTTTCTTATTTTCCTGAATTGCCTTTTGGTTGTTAAGGGCCCAAAATGAAATTTCCGGATGGATTTCACGGACGCGCCGTTGAAGCGCTGGTGTCATTAAGTCATCTACCTCCCGAATCTTTTCCAACAAGGCGAAACTCTGCTTACTTAGTCCTTTACTGGAAAATTTGCGAGCAATAGCATTGGCGTTGTTGTATTCATTGGCAGAGAGACAAGGTCTAATTGGTGCGGGGAATACACTGCTGGCCCGTTGGCCGCCGAGCATCTTGCGGGCTGCGACATCACATTCGCGGGGCTCAGCGCCATCACTTAAACCGATAGGAATATCGATGCAGATCGACTCAAACCGTGTTGTCCTTGCAAGTATTTCGCTGAAAGTATCTGCCACCCAAAACTTCTGCAGTTTATAAACGCAAGCTGTATTTGCTGCAGTACTTACTTCCATTGCTGATACGATAGCGACGCACCAGCCAACTTTGCATCCGTCTAGGCCGGCAACTTGGAATGACCGTGGTGTCGACACCGTACCCAAAAAACCTTTGGCAGGCCTTTGGTTAGTGCCTTGACAATTCCTCACGACGCACCTTTCAAAAATGATAGGATTTGCAGTATTTCCTCGACCGTCTTGTCGCGATTCTGGCTGGTCAAGTTAAATAGTCTGACGCCAGGATAGTCCTTTACTTCCCTTATAAGGCCGCTACCTTTCTGTGCCACAGTGGCCAGTACCGACTTCTCGGATGCGAAGAGCCTGCGTACCGCACCGACAAACTTCTCAGAGAAGCATTCCATCTTGCCAATCTCGTCGATGACAAATAATTCAGCATCGCTTTGCTCGACATCTAAAATGGGCACGACCTGTCTCTCAAAGCTGGCAACATTTACGCCGTATTTGCCAACTTTCGCCGATCCTCTGATGCCGATGTGAGCCAGTGTTCCGGTGGCACCATCCAGCCGGGCCCAGCGAAAACCTTTGCGTTTGTTCTCCTTGCGAATCTCCTGCGTATAGAAACCGGCAACCTTTTCGCAGTCCAGAGTTTCCACAATTTTCATCACAGTGGTCGTCTTACCACAACCCGGTAAGCCCGTTAACAAGATTTTGGCGGCTTTAGATTTCATACGTGCAGACTACGGCCTCTTGAGTTTGACCCAGCTTTTGAGTTTGGATAGTGACAGTATGTTAAGGACATCGGCTTTTGTCGCCCAGCCTCGCCCGGCGGTTGCCACGCCAAAGCCCATCAAGCCAAGCCCGCCAATGCTGTGAGCATCGGTTCCGATGGCCAATTTGACACCGGCCTCGATTGCCATCTTGCAGTGCGTATCCTTCAGGTCCAGACGCCACGGGTTTGCATTTACCTCAAGGGCGGTATGTGTTTGAGCGGCATGTTTGATTACAGCGGCCATGTCAATGTCCATCGGCTCACGCTGCCCAATTAGTCTGCCTGTTGGATGTCCGATGCAGTTGACATAAGGGTTATCCATAGCTTTCAACGTGCGAGTCATCACCTTTTCGCGTGCGCTGGCCAGACCAGAATGTATCGAAGCTGTTACAAAATCAAGGTCGGCAAGTAATTTATCATCGAAGTCCAGCGAGCCATTTGCGAGGATGTCCACCTCAGTTCCCGCGAGGATGGTTATGCCTCTTAGCTTTTCATTGAGTTTGTGGATTTGCTTGATCTGCGCTGCCAGCCGTTTCGCAGTCAGGCCGTTCGCTATTGCAGTCGATTGTGAGTGGTCGGTGACGCAGATATATTTATAGCCTAAGGGCCGCGCGGCTTCGGCAAGGTCGGCTATCTCACAGTCGCCATCAGATGCATTCGTGTGGACGTGAAGGTCGCCCTTGATATCTTGCGCCTCAATCAATTCAGGCAGGCAATGAGCTTTTGCTGCCTCAACTTCGCCACGGTCCTCGCGCAGCAGCGGCCAAATATAGTCAAGGCCCAACTTATGGTAGACCTCTTCTTCGACCGCGCCCGCAATCATTTTATCACCTTTGAAAAGCCCGTACTCATTCAACTTCAGCTTTGCTTTTACAGCGATTTCTCGCAGGCGCACATTGTGTTGTTTCGAGCCGGTAAAATATTGTGCCGCGGCACCAAAACTCTTTTGAGGCACGACACGCACATCGACATGCACACCAGCAATCTCCGTTTGGATAATCGCGGAGCCTTTTGTCGGCCCGGCTGCAAGGACCTCCTGAACGAACGCCGCATTTGTAAATGCCTTGACAATTTTCTCACCTTTACGGCCGGCGACGAGTATATCAACGTCGCCGATCGTCTCAGCTCGGCGCCGCAGCGAGCCGGCGGGCTGGATTCTTTCGATGCCGGATACATCGTGAAGAAATGCGCTCACGACGTCTGCTGCTTCCAAGGCCTGGTCGAGTCGGATTCGGCCGGTCGACTTCTCAAGAAATGCAATACCTCTTGCCATTGTTGCCGCCTTCTTGTCGCCGAACCCCGGCAGCTCAGCAATAGAGCCGGCTTCGATGGCATCTTTTAGCTCAGCAATGCTCGTAACATTTAGATTCTCATAGACGGCCTTTACGCCTTTTGGCCCCATACTCGGTATGGCGAGCAGCTCCAATAAGGTTGGCGGGATTTTGGTGAGCAACTGTTGGTGGGCTGTCATTGTGCCGGTTTTTACGAACTCCTCGATCTTCGCCAGGCTCGATTTTCCAATGCCCGGTATTTCTGCCAACTGTCCGGTTGCCAGCAGCACCTCGACGTCCGCAGGTGTATCACCGATGATTCGCCCGACCCTTCGATAAGTGTTGATGCGGAACCGATCCTCGCCGAGGATCTCCATGATATCGGCCATTTGGTCAAAAAGTTCGCTCAAGACGGCGTTTTTCATAAGGTTGATTATACCCCGCTGCTGATAGAATCCAAGCGATAATTTCTATGTCTCTTCGGACGGGCTTTTCAGCTTACAAAGTTTGTTGGAAATTTGTTATAATTGTAGGTTTGGTACTATGCGCTAGTGCTCTGTCAAATTTGATTTGATGGATTGTCATTCCGCACTTGATGCGGAATCCAGGCTCTTGGCAGATCTGGATTCCCGCTTTCGCGGGAATGACAAACCACAGATTCAATTATGACAAAGTGCTCGCTTTTGATATTCGGCGAGAATTAGGCATCGAGGTTCGAGAATGAAAGTTCAGTGCGAACTATGTCCTAAGCTGTGTTTGATTGAGCCCGGCCAAAGTGGCGAGTGCCGAGTGAGAATCAACATCGACGGTATCCTTCGCACGGTAGTTTATGGTTATCCTTGCTCGATGCACATTGACCCCATCGAGAAGAAGCCTCTTTTCCACTTCCTGCCCGGCACCGGTATTCTTTCGATTGCGACCGTCGGCTGTAACCTTCATTGCAAGAACTGTCAGAACTGGGAAATATCGCAGGCCAACCCGGAAGATACTCCCGCAGCATTCTGGCCGCCCGAAAAGCTTGTGGCGCTGGCCAGGCAGTACCGTTGCCGTTCGCTCGCATACACATACACTGACCCGATCATTTACTATGAATACACTTACGATACCGCTAAGTTAGCCAGAGACGCGGGCATACGCAACGTCCTCGTGACAGCCGGATACATTAATGAAGAGCCATGGAGAAGACTGCTCGAATACATCGATGCAGCAAACATCGATTTGAAGGCGATATCCGATGATTTCTACCGGGACGTTTGCTCAGCCACATTAAAGCCCGTCCAGAATGCCATGGTCGTGGCAAAGGCGTGTGGCGTACTTGTCGAGGTCACCAATCTCATTATCCCGACGCTGAATGATAAGCCTGAGCAGATACGCGAGCTTTCCCGCTGGATACGAGCGAACCTCGGTGATGAGACACCGTTGCACTTTTCGGGCTTCTATCCTCGGTACAAGATGCGGCATCTGCCACCAACTTCACTCAACACGTTGGAAATGGCACGAGATATCGCGATGAGCGAAGGGCTCAAATACGTCTACGTAGGAAACCTCCGCAGCAAGCAAGGCGAGAATACATATTGCCCCGGCTGCAAGAAGCTGCTCATCAACCGCAGCGGCTACACTATCCTACAAAACGAGTTGAAAGACGGCTGCTGCCCGGATTGTGGTAAAGAGATATACGGAGTCTGGAAATGACACGCAGAAAGTTTATTCAGAAATTGATAAAAGCAGGCTCGGCAATCCTTGTGGGAACCTCGTGGCTGGCCAAAAAGGCTGCACCTCGAAAATTTGTCCGAGCCGTTCGGCTCGGCAAGTACCCTGGTCCTGTAAGACCTTTGAGAGATATTTCCGAGCAAGGTAAATGGAGTGGCTGATATGAAAACCCAGTTGAAAAACTCATCCGCAAGTAAGTCGCTTTTCACCTCAGCGATCTTGATTCTTTGTATTTTTGCAGCCCTTTTTGTCAATGCTTGCAAAAAGGAGCCTCCGACCTCGCCGAACG
>DAOWID010000325.1 GCA_030641115.1 Planctomycetota bacterium
TATCTTCGGCGGGCGAATTTTTGACCTGCATATAATAACAGAGCGGGTCATTGTTGAAGAACCCGCTGTGGTTATTCTGGTGGGGGCATTGAGCAGTTTAGCAGCGTGGTTCTGGCTTGATAACGACGGCCTGGCACGACGGTACTGTGCTCGGCCGTGGGTAGGATTGTTTGACTTCTGGAATAAAAATAAACTGCAAAAATACCAGCAAGCCCGGGCGGCTACCAAGCCGGACAAAGACAAATTTAAATGTCATCTAAAACCATCAGTGGAAAGGTTCTTTTTAGAGAGAATGAACAAGTGTGATTATTACGGTCCCGCCCGGCATATATGGGGCCGATTATATACGAGTTTTGGGATACTACTATCAAAGTGGCTGCCAGCATTGTCGGTTGCTTTAGTAATTGTGTGTGTTTCAGGTTATTTTCCGCCGATAGGTTTTTTTCTTTTTCTTATGGTAGGTTTTATGATGGCTGGTGGTAACAGATGTTCCGTCTACTCAAGTATGCTGATTACAGTAGGGCGAAACGAAAGATTTATCACAGCATTGACATTAGGCGCAACCAGCGTGGTGCTGATCGCCATACCGGTAATTATTATAGCGGCTTTGTCCGTATTATTGGAAACAATCATGCCGGACATTAGACTGTGGGGCAAAACCTTTACCTACGAGGCAGTGAATATGAAGCCTTTCTTTGCTGCTCCCTTACTGATAATGCCCGTTGTATTTACTTTCCAGTTGATTTTTTACCGAAAGCCAATTTTAGGTCTGGTATTTTTTATGTTTATGTTTCAGTTGTTATTCGTTTCAGTGATATTCTGGCGCAAGCCGTTGCTTACGGTGATAGCAAACCCCATTTCCATCGCGGGTCTGATAGTCTTAAGCTGGCTTATCTTTGTACTGGTCTTGCGTTACATCTGTACGAGATGTTGCCTGGTCGGGCAGAAGCGGGCATATTGAGAGCGACGCTGATAAAGTGAAATGGTGGGCAGAGCCCACCCTACTTTGTTCTCGTGCCATCGATATACATAGCATAACGAGGGCTTATAGAAATTCTGGGTCGAGGATATGCGGTAACTTACCAAGAGGGCAATGTTGGCACCTGGCCTTTTTGGTCCTGCAAAAGTCCTTACCAAGCTTTACTAATAGCGCGTGGTATTCATTGAAAAGCTGGACATCCTCAGACAAATTCGATTGAAACAGCTCTCTTAGCTGTTCGTAGTCGGCGCCGGGTTCGATTAGCTCATGTCGGATAGCAATTCGAGCGGTATAAGCGTCCACAACAAAAATGGGCCTTTCGAAAGCGTATAGTAAGATCGAGTCCGCGGTTTCGGGGCCGACGCCTTTTATCGCCAAAAGCTCGGCCCGTAACTGATTGGTGTTCATGCTTTCAAGGTTCGCCAGATCGCCCTGGTAATTGTCGAAGAGCCAGTTTATGAAGTTCTTGAGGCGTTTGGCTTTTATGTTAAAATAGCCGGCTGGTCGAATAAGCTCGGCGAGCTGGGAGAGATCAAGACGATACAGTCCTTCGGGAGTCAAACGGTCGGCGGATTTTAGATTTGCGATCGCTTTTTCGACATTGGCCCAGCTTGTATTCTGGGTCAGGATGGCACCAGTAATTATCTCAAACTGGGTGTCGCCGGGCCACCAGTGCTGAGGGCCGAAATGGTCCAAGAGCAACTGGTAAATCTCGATCAACGTTTCGTTTATCATAGCGCTAATGATTGATCTCAAACGGTTGCCATTCTTGCCTATTGTAACATCGCTGTATTTCAAGTAGACTCTGCGAAATTTAGTCAGTACGGTCAACTAATTTTTTCCAATATCCTGCGACAGATGAACAAACGAGCAAGTGAGAAAACAGCCAACGGAGTTGTCGACAAATACAAGTACAGTACGAGCCAATTGTTCAACTTCGCACGCGATTCCTATCTTGAACGGACGAGCCGACCGATTTATGCTCTGCTTTTTCTGCTGCCGTTCATTGTGTTCTACGAGATAGGCACGATTCTGATCAATACCGACATGTTGAACCAGACTCAAGATAGGGTGGTGGCGTTCATCTGGCTGCAGAGCTTTCTCGACAAGTACTTAGGGCTTGGCAGTAAATTAACGTGGGTTGCACCTCCACTGGTGGTTGTGATAGTCTTGTTATCACTGCAATTGGCGTCACGCAAGCGGTGGTACTTTGGTCTTGGTGATGTTGCGCCAATGGCGATCGAGTGCATTCTACTTGCTGTGCCGTTAATTGTTCTGAGCTTGTTGCTGAGCAGTTCGAGTAAGCCGAGCGGCGATGTTCGTGAGTACACATACAATGCCGCAGAAATACGAGCTGGAACGACAGCTAAGTGTTCCTCGGCCGCCGGTGATGGTTTATTGCTGGCTGCTGCTGAGACAGAGAGCACTAGGGTGAGAAGTGCGCCTCTGCTGGCCAACATTGTTACCGGAATAGGAGCGGGGATTTATGAAGAGCTAATCTTCCGGCTGATTTTGATGTGCGTCTTAATGATGCTGTTTCAGGATTTGATGGGATTAAGTCATAAAGGTTCGATTATAATTTCAGTTCTTGTTTCAGCAGCTTTGTTTAGCGCGCACCATCACATTGTCTTTGTCGGTGGGCAGTTGGCGCTGAGCGCTCCATTTAACGTGACGGAGTTTGGTTTTCGCATAGCTGCGGGCGTTTATTTTGCGGCGCTTTTTGCGGTTCGGGGCTTCGGGATTACAGCTGGGACCCATGCTTTCTACGATATTATTGCAACCGTTGTCAATGCGGTTTTTTTTCACCAATAAGAATTAAGAGTTTGCCTGTATTTTTTCATTTTTTTTCAAAAAACCGTCTCGCTGTTACTCTTTTAGGTTGCGGAGCTTGCGCAACAATCGTCCCATAAGTGCAGTAACAGGCCTTATCAGTACTGATATTAGACTTGAATAGGCGTGGCGATTTTTGTATAATAGGCAAAAGTCAGGGGTGTTAGTTTTGGGACGTGTATTATGGAATCGCCACAAATCAATATAGCAATTGAACAATTGACATTCAGCCTTTTTCAACGACCTTTGCATCCGGAGCTTTTCCAGATTTATGCCAAACGGCAGTTAAAGACTGACAAGTACGAGGCTCTTATCTGGGTTACCGGCTGTACACACGTTGTCAGCGTGTTTGCCGATGATGCGTGTCTCAGTGAGGTGGTAAGCACGCCCGGCCAGTTGCTTCCACATCGAGGTTTGGTTGAGCGTTTCCAATTCCGCGGCCCACGGACCCACAAATGCACCTTGAGCAAGGGGATAAGCTATATGACCGATTTTCAGGTCGAGAAGATGAGCCCCAATCTGTATCGCCAGAGCCATATCGACCTTGAGCGGTTCGCCCGAAATCGGGGCGTCTTTGTTAAATTCCCGGATTTAGAAGTCGATAATTTGCAGCCTTTCTGCTACATTGATTTCGAGGCGAGACGCAGCGAATTGCACATCCATACGTTCGCGGCTTTCCCAGACCAGGTCACAATGATTAAGACCCAATCATTGTTCGATTTTCAGTAAGAAAGCGGTCAACCCAAACTTTTCACGTGCTTGTGCTCTCAATTGGGTTTTGGTGTCGATGTATAGATTATCCCTTCCTTGCAAGCAAGCGCCCGGTGATCCCTAACCTTAAGTTCTGTTCAGCAAGCTGGCGAGGGTATCGAGCTATTCTTCTCCGACTCTGTATGTTCTGCCGGCTACTTGATCATCGACTAAATAGCCGTCAGGGAAGGAAATTGTGAAAACACTATCATTAAAGTTACGGTCATTTGCAATGACGTTAGAAGCACGGTAGACAATACGTTTCCAAGGTTTGTCAGTTTCACGAGGACACTGCACAAAATAGGCCTCTATTGGCCACCATATGTTTTCGGCTGCTTCTTTGAGTTTTGTGACATTTATCGAAGACTTTACCTGCTCATTTCCGTCCTTGTCCTTTCGCAAATCGTCAAACCTTAATAAGGCGAAACCACGATTCGGATCAAACCACCACTCCTGTCGAAATGAATCTCCCATGCAAGCCGCTTTTATACACTGTATGCCTCCAAGTTCCTCAATAACAACCTTAGACTTGAGTGGCTTGCGGTTCAAATATTTAGGGTCAGCAGCAGCCAGAACCGACAAAAAATAATTGGGATCAGCAGCGCCCTCAAAACTAACCGAAAACCTCTTAGGAAAAGGCGCAGGCATATGGCGGTAATGAAAAAACAAAGAAGCGTGTACACCTGTCATTTTATCGTGCCAAGAAGATTTTAATTCAATGGGTGCTTCCGGCAAAATACGCCCTGTATCTCTATCAAACGTCTTTCCGCTGTGAGAGCTTGAAATCTCCTTACGTCTAGCCTGTACTCCGTCAAAACTGACGGAGTAGCTCTCCTCGAGGTACGGAGCTGCTCCGTCTTTCCATTCCAGAACGATTTTGTGGATATCAAGCCTTGCGTGACTGTTCGAAGTGCCTCCAAAGTATGCGCTTGATGCAAGGCAAACAGGCGTTCGTTCCCACGGCCCTGATGAGGATGGTCCTCGTTCAACCCAGGAGTTGGAGTCGATGCGGACGTTGAGCAGAGCATCCTCCACTGCTCTCATAATTTGCGCCACGGTCTTCAGTTCCTCCGCCGATAGCTCATAGGCTGTTTCTTCAGCACTAACCCCACTGAGCAGAAACAGAAAAGTCAAAAGTGAAACAGCCACAAATTTTATATTATCCATACTCCTTGCGCTCCTTTCATTATCAGCTTGGCCTTTTGTGCCGAAAAACGGTCATAGCTTCAGTCACAACTTTCTTCGTAAATGACACGTCTATAGTCAGGGGCGCACCATTTCGACGCTTCATACTGTCGTAAAGCCGTGTTTTTTCCTCATCTGTAAGAGAACGTGCAGAGGTTTCGGTGTTGAATAAAGGAAACACAATGTAGAGAAGCAGCAAAACAATCTTTCCTTTTTTTACAGACATTTCTTTTTCTCTTTTTCTGTTAGCCGTAACCATACGAATATAGGTAGCATGTTACGCTTTAATTGAGACTACCTCGAAACAGAACCTACATCTGCTCATCTTATTGCAGTAATAAAGAAAACCGCTTCCTCAAACACATTTTTTCTCATTATAACTGGCCAGCGCTGCAGGGGAAACGAAAAGTCCGGGGGGCATTTAGCTGTTCTGCATTTGGACGTTCTGTCTTAGGACGTCCAATTTTTCACGGATTTCAT
This sequence comes from Planctomycetota bacterium, assembly GCA_030641115.1. Taxonomy (GTDB): domain Bacteria; phylum Planctomycetota; class Phycisphaerae; order Sedimentisphaerales; family Anaerobacaceae; genus DAOWID01. Next base: position 5,225 of record DAOWID010000325.1, read on the forward strand.
CGGCCATTTTGCTGTTTGGAAAATCGTTGACAATCTGTTGACCGATCTGGAGGGCCTGGTCCCATCGCTTTTCGCTGACGGCGATGGAGAATTCGACGCCAAGATTGTGCAGCTTCGTTCTGAATACATCCTTTGCCGCTTCCTGCAAAGCCAATGCTTCATTAGGAGTCAGGTACAGATCAAGCTCCTTTAGAATCTCCAGGCTGTGGTCAGTTTCCTGGCGCTTGACTGCTTCATCCCATTCCGCGAGTAATGCTTTTTTGCGTTGCTGCTTTTTGTCGAGCAGTTCCTGCCGGAGTGCCTTGGCTTTCTCGCAGTCCGGATGCGTCTTTATAAGCTCTTCGATCCTCGTGCTTGCTGTGACCCACTGATAATTTTCGAGCAGCATTTCGACATATGCTATTGACTGATTCAGGCGTTCTTGGTCAGTCGCATCCTGGTACCGGTCAGCTTCGTTGCGTAACTGCTCAGCCAATTCTTTGTATTCGTCGCGCTCGGCGATTTCATCAATGATTTGGTGAGCCGCGGTGAAGTCCTGCTGCTGAAGCTTTTCAAAGACAGCTTCCCGCAGAGACCGTCTGTCCGCATCGCGAAAGGCAATCGCCTTTGCGGTTTCGCTGACGCGAGTGCTTTGATTTATTTGTGTGAGCCCGTCACGAATCTTTTCCAAAGCTCCGGCAACTTCTTCAAGCTTGGCACTATTGTCTCGAAGTGCGTCGAGCATCTTAAACACCCGTGAGAGCATTGCCAGAAGTGCACTCAAGAACACCAAGGCACCAAGCAGCCATACGAGTTTTTGCACTCTGCTGACGTCAGACTTCTCGAAGATATCCGTGAAGAGCGCAAGGAGGAATACAATCGCCAAAGCGACGCAAATGACCACAATGTGCCATTTGAATCGCCACAACGGACCGTCTTTTTGCAGGTCCATAAGTCAGCTCTCCAACTATAAGCGAACTTTTCAGCAGTTCTGCTATAGGATATTATAGCATTTGAGAGGTGGTCGTGTCAATGATCACGAAGCGACCGGGTGATGGGCTTTGTTTTGGGCCAGTTCAGTTCTTTGCTCAGATATGAAACAAATCTCTGGACATTTGTGCTGATGATTCATAAAAATGCGGTATCGTGGAAAAAATTCTATTGAAATCTGCGTCAAAATTCCTAAAATTTAGGATATTAGGTATTTCGGAGAGTTGTAAGTTATGAAGAAAGAAATACATCCAAAATACGATAAGGTGGTGGTTCATTGCGGCTGTGGCAATACTTTCGAGACCCGCAGCACGGCAAAAGAGATCCACGCAGAGATCTGCTCTATGTGCCATCCGTTCTACACGGGCAAGCAAAAATACGTCGATACGGCCGGACGAATAGAGCGATTCCAGAAGAAATACGGCAAAAGTTACCTCAAAACTGCCAAAAAAGACGAGCAGCAATAGCTGGTTTTGCACAAATAATAGCGTTTAGCATTTAGCTTGCTTTTACTATTCACTATTTGCTATTCGCTATTTTTTTACTTACAAAGGACAATATTTATGTCTGAAAACCAAGACAGTGTCTTAGCGAAACTCGACGAGATCGAGCAGCGCTACAATGAGATCGAAAAGCAGATTGCTGAGCCGGCAATTGCCAGTAACCCAGCCAAGCTGATAGCGCTATCTAAAGAGCAAGGCAAGTTGAAAGCAATAGTTGCAAAATACCGCCAATACAAGATAACATTAGCCGGCATCGAAGACGCAGAGCAGATATTGGAAGATAACACAGCAGATGAAGATTTCAGGGCCCTTGCGAGGGAAGAGATTCAACAGCTTGAAGGCAGGAAGAATATACTGCTTGAGGAAATCCAAAATACGCTGCTAATGGCTGACGAACTGGGCACCAACTCAATAATAATAGAAATACGGGCGGGCACCGGCGGTGAAGAAGCAGCTTTGTTTGCCCGCGACCTGTACAATATGTATATCAAATACGCTGAGACTCGCAAATGGAAGGTTGAGCAGCTCGGTTTTAATGCGACAGAAAAAGGTGGCTTTCGCGAAGTCATATTCGGTGTGAAGGGTGAGGCGGTATGGTCTGAATTAGGATATGAAGGTGGAGGTCACCGTGTGCAGCGTGTGCCGGAGACCGAATCACAGGGCAGAATTCACACATCGGCTGCAACGGTGGCAGTACTACCCGAGCCGGAAGAGCTGGACATCCGGATAGCTGACGATGAGGTTGTTGAACACGTCAGCAGGTCAAGTGGGCCGGGCGGACAAAGCGTCAATAAACTCAGCAGCGCTATCAGACTCGAACACATCCCAACCGGCATCACCATTAGCATGCAGGATGAAAAAAGCCAGCACAAAAATCGTGCCAAGGCCTGGCGGATTCTAAAGAGCAGGGTTTATGAATATCACCGGAGCAAAGAAAGGGCCCAGCGCGATTCACGGCGCAAGACTATGATCGGCTCAGGCGACAGGTCTGAAAAGATCAGGACATATAACTTCCCACAGAATCGCTTGACCGACCATAGAATCAATTTATCGCTTTATAGCCTGGATAAGATAATAGCCGGCGACATGGCTGATCTGATCGCGGCCTTGAAAGACCACGACAGACAGCAAAGACTGAAGGACCTTTAAAGACCCCGGACCAAAGACAGAGCACAAAAGGGAATACCTTAATTTTCTATATATTGCGAGGGGCTCGATAGCAGAGACAGAATACCTTTTACATCTTGCAAACCGTCTTAAGTATCTACAAGACGATGACTATAAGAAGTTGGAGGGCTTAAGAACAGAAACGGCTAAAACGCTACAGGGACTTATAAATGCAGTGAAAAGAGAGACTAAAGGCTAAAATTCTATGCTTGGGTCTTAGGTCTTGGGTCTGGAGTCTTGAATCATGATAGTTGTTGTTACCGGGATGGTCGGCCTTGATAAGAAGAGTTATCTTCAGAAGGTATGCCAAGTCGCACGTAAGAAAGGAAAAGACGTACTGCTATGCAACGTAGGTGAGGCGATGTACGCGGAGGCGCCCAATGTGCCACGTGGCAAGATCCTTGACATACCGATGAAAAGGTTAAGTTCGCTTCGCCGCAGCGTTTTCAAGGACATCATCGCAAAAGCCGAAACGGCCCCGGACCTGATAGTCAATACTCACGCGACTTTCCGCTGGCGACATGGGCTGTTTCCAGCGGTGGACTTCGACCA
>DAOWID010000144.1 GCA_030641115.1 Planctomycetota bacterium
ATTTGACATCATCGGCGTCGAGGGTTTCGTATTTGAGCAGCGCCTTGGCTATTCCCTCAAGCTTTTCTCTGTTTGATTCTATCAATTCTCTTGCTTTTTTATATGCCTCGTCGGTAATCCTTCTGACTTCTGTATCAATGGTTTCGGCTGTTTTCTCCGAGTATTCCTTCTCGCCCGGCATGACGTAGATGAGGTCCTTAGCGCCCAAGTCTGGGCCATAACTGATTAGGCCGAGCTGGTCACTCATACCCCAGGTCAGAACCATTTGCCTTGCGATCTTGGTGGCCTGATCGATATCCGACTGTGCCCCGCTGGATATGTCGTTACAGAATACTTCTTCTGCGATCCGTCCGCCGAAACACACTTGCAGAAGTGCCATGCAGTATCTTTTCGTAAACATGGTCCTGTCTTTTTCCGGCAGGGCAAATGTTGCGCCGCCCATTGGCCCGCGAGGAATAATACTTACCTTATGCAATGGGTCTGCATCCTTTAGCAGGGATTGAACGAGCGTATGTCCGGCCTCGTGATAAGCAGTAATTTCCTTTTCCTGCTCGTCGATGACTCTGCTCTTTTTTGCTCTTCCCCACCGCACCTTGTCCCTGGCCTCTTCAAGATCAGCCATCTCGACAAAGTCTTTATCGGCCATCGTTGCCGTCAGAGCGGCTTCGTTAATAATAGCTGCGAGATCTGCTCCCGTGAACATAGGTGTCCCGCGTGCCAGTCTGTTGAAATTGGCATCCGGTCCTAATTTCACTTTTTTCGCGTGCACCTTCAAAATATCGACTCGCCCTCTCAAATCAGGCAGCGGCACAAAGATTTGTCTGTCGAATCTCCCCGGGCGTGTGAGTGCGTGGTCCAAGATGTCACCGCGGTTTGTCGCGGCAATCACTATTACCTGGTCGTCGGTACCGAAGCCGTCCATCTCGACCAAGATTGCGTTTAGCGTTTGTTCGCGTTCATCGTGCCCACCGCCGGCGAAGCTGGCGCCGCGTTTACGTCCGATGGCGTCAACCTCGTCGAGGAAGATGATACAGGGCGAGTTGTCTTTTGCTTGCTTGAACAGATCGCGTACGCGCGACGCCCCCACGCCGACAAACATCTCAACGAAATCGCTGCCGGATATGCTAAAGAATGGGACGTCCGCCTGGCCGGCTATGGCCTTTGCGAGCAATGTCTTTCCGCAGCCGGGAGGCCCCACGAGCAGGACTCCACGAGGAATACGGCCGCCCAACCTTTGGAATTTCTTGGGGTTTTTCAGAAACTCGATTATCTCGGCTACTTCTTCCTTGGCTTCTTCGACACCGGCCACGTCCTTAAATGTAACTGTAGCCTGGTCTTTGCCGTGTACTCGATGCTTGCTTCGACCGAAAGACATGAGCATTCCACCGGCCCCGCCGCGAAGATTCCGCGCAAAGATGAAGTAGAATAATCCGATAATCAAAAGCAGCGGTAGTATATAGCTTATCAACATGGTCAGCCAGAGACGCTGCCTGGCAAATTTCACCTCTATACCACTGTCCTTCAATTTATTGAGGTATTGCTCACCTATCCAGTCCGGGTTGTAATCTACCGAAAAAGACTCGGACGCTTTTTTGTCCTTTTGACGCCGCTCGGTAATGCCAGGCTGATTGAATTCACCAATTATCTCTGTCTCTTTCACGGTAACAGTTTTGATGTGGTTCTTGTCAACGTGGTCGGTAAATTCATCCCATCTAACCTTGTCAACACTCTGCCACTGTTGCAGCGTCATCATCACTGTGAATATCACAAGTGCAATTATCAGCCACGTGAAAGGTCCGCGTCTGTAGCTTGGCCGCGGCGGCTTTTTGTTCGGTCTGTATGGTTGGCCGCGCTGAGGTTTAGTGGGTTTTTTGTTTTGGCTGTTACTCATGATTTAGCAATCTGATCATCCTTCTTCTATCTTCCGTTTCTTCCCTTCTCTATCACCACTTTCTCTCCATCAATTCTACGATCTTACGGGCCAAATTGTTTGCAGCCAGAGTTGATGCGTATCCGAAGTCCTGCATTTGGTATTCAGAATAGGTGGCTTCGGCAGTGACGGACTGATTGTCTATCAGCAGCTCGCCGGTTTTCAGGTTTTTCCAGTTGACGATGGCTTTGAGCCGCACTTCTTTTTCCAGCGCCCTGCCCATCTGACGTTCCATGGTAAGTACCGATTCCGTCACTTGCGCTATCTGGCCGCTTATCACTGTGTCGGCGCGCTGCCTGCCGGTGACTATTTTATAGGGCGTCTCTGCCTCGATGCGCTTCGCCAAGGCATCGGAAAGCTGATATTCCACACCTCGTCTGAAGCTGCGGTTGTCAAACATTTGCAGGTAGACGGTGTCCACGTCTCCGGGAAGCAGCGATTCGTTGGAATAGTCACCGATTTTGGTGCAGCCGCAAAAGCATAAAATTGAGTGCACAACGGCGCAAGAGCATAAGAGCACAAGCACCTTGCTACTCGTGGGGCTACGAGTATTTTCGAAAGTATCTATCTTCATTTTTTTATCTGCACGCCAACCAGATCGTCCGTGAACATTTGCCTTGCGAGTTCTGCGGCGTCGGTGTCGGGCCAACTGCGTATTACCATGTCATAGTAAAGATTCGCCGCCTGTGTCTTGCCGGTTCTTTGATAATACTTGGCGATAGTGAATTGTTTGTAGGCCATTTGCTCATCTATCTGCTTTACTATCTTATCGATGCCAAGCTCTTTGGCATCTGCTGGGTACCGCAACTCGAAATCCTGGTAGTAGGTCTTTGCGCTTTTCAGATTTGCGGCATTATACTTCGGGCCTTTATACGCTGCGTGCTTGCACCGGGCCATACCGAGCAGCGCATCCTTGGCAATTTGACCTGTTTCCCATTGCCATGATACCTCGGACCATTTCAGATGTGCCTCGGCGAACTTTCTTCTCTTTTCATAGTGTTTGGCCACTGCGATAGCAGCCTGGGTTGCGACCGGTCTATCACTGGCGCGCTCGGTAATCTTCTCCATGATTTTGATGCCCTGGGCATATCCCTTCATTTTGAAGATGCCGAGCACACGTACCTTCCGGCCTGCCAAAAAGGCCTTGGCTATGGTGAACTGCCTTTCCAAGGCTGCCTGATAAAGCCCGCTCTCATTGTAGTCTTTGTCCAGAAATTTATCGTAGCTTCTGGCCGCCTTTGTGTATTTTCTTTTGCAAAAGAGTATTTCGGCCTTGATAAACGTATTCAAATCCTGCTCTTTGATTTCGGAGAATTCTTTTTTGAGCTTAGTCCATTCGTTGCGAAGTGCATCAGCTTGGCCGGTGTTGATGAGTTTCTCTGTTCGGGCCATCAGTAGCAGATACTTGTCCTTGCCTTTACTCGATACGGCTTTCCAACCCTTGCCTTGTTCCAGACGCCAAGTATCTGCCGAGACCGATCCGACCCGTGAGGGCAGCAGGAGCACTACAACCAACATTGCGAACCTTATTGTATGTTTCAGCATATTATCAGACCCAGCAGTAGTTTCAGAGCACAACCATTTCGCCGCAACTACTGGGCATTATACCTGCCCTTGCCGGCATTGCAAATGTGCACTTGAAAATATCGAAATCTTTTGATTTTTTACTACAATTGCGGTTTGGATTGTGTTAGCCTGTTTGGCTGGTTGTGTCTGGTCAAAAGAGGTCAATATTGTGAACGAGGTTTCATAAAGGAAGGACAATGGAGGTGCAAAATGACTAAGGATTTACGGAAATATCTGGTGATAGTTGCTGTTAGCTTGGTATTTCTTGCCGGCTGCAGGATGGACACACCGGCTGGTTTTCCGCTTGGTCTGCGAGAAGTTCGTCGCATCAGCATTGATGATTACGCGGACAAGATGAAGGCTGGCTGGATTGGGCAAATGGCCGGCGTGGGCTGGGGCGGGCCGACTGAGTTTCACTATAAGGGTGAGATTATACCGGCAGACAAGATGCCGGAGTGGAAGCCCGAGCTAATCAACCAATTCCACCAGGATGATATCTATGTGGAAATGACGTTTCTGCGGACGCTGGAGCTTTACGGATTTGACGCATCGATTCGCCAAGCAGGTATCGACTTTGCCAACAGCGGCTACCCTCTTTGGCACGCCAACAGAGCCGGCCGAGATAATCTGCGCAGCGGGATTGCCCCGCCTGATTCGGGTCATCCCAAGTTCAATAAACATGCCGACGATATAGATTACCAGATAGAAGCGGACTTCTCAGGCCTTATCGCGCCCGGTCTGCCCAACACGGCGATAGAGCTCGGCGAAAAGTTTGGGCGACTGATGAATTATGGAGATGGCCTTTATGGCGGCCAGTTCGTTGGAGGAATGTATGCAGAAGCCTTCTTTGAAGATAATATGGAAAAGGTCGTGCGAGCAGGCCTTAAGTGCATCCCTCAGGACAGCCAATATGCTGAGTGCATCCTCGATGTGCTGGCGTGGTATAACCAGAACCCTGACAATTGGGAGAAAACCTGGCAGCTTATTGAAGATAAATACAACCGGAATGTTGCGTATCGTCGCTTCTCGTGCAGTGGTCCTGAGAGTGATTTCAATATCGATGCCAAGATAAATGGCGCCTATATCGTTATGGGCCTGTTGTACGGTAAAGGAGATCCGGATCAGACGATTATCATCTCGACGCGGTGCGGCCAGGATTCGGACTGCAATCCATCGAATGCCGGCGGGATACTGTTTACGAGTATCGGCTTTTCGAGGCTGCCTGAGAAGTTCAAGTCGGCCTTGAATCCGGAAGGTAAGTTCAGCCACACGCCATACAATTTCCCAACGTTGGTTCAGGTGTGTGAAGAACTTGTCTGGCAGGCGGTGAAACGCGCCGGCGGACGCGCCGAGAAAGAAGCCGGCGGCAAAGAGGTTTTCGTTATTCCCCCCCGACAGCCCAAGCCGAGCGGATCCGAACGTTGCTGGGAGCCGGGCAAAATCGCCAACAGCCGCTTTACGGAAGACGAGATGGCCAAGATCACGGCTGCCGCCGGCAAGGATTTGTCTAAGGCGATTGCGAAGTTCGCGCCCGGCTGGAAGGTGTCCAAATGCGGCGATGATATGAACCCAGGACTATACCCCAACAAGCGGGGCAAAAAGAATGTGCTGGTCACTCATCCGCTGAGTCAAGGCATAGGATGCGTCATCAGCCGGAAGGTGGAAATCGCTGCGGATAAGAAAACGACACTGAAGTTAGTGGTCGGCAACGATGAGGGCGGGGACTGGGACTTGATTGTCAAGGCCAATGGCAAAGAGCTGCTGAGAAAAACTGTGGGTGAAGCCACGACGACGGGCGGCTGGATGGACGTTGACGTTGACCTGTCAAGATATGCCGGCAAAGCCGTTAAGCTGGAGCTGGTGAATCAGGCCACGGGCTGGCGCTTCGAGGCGGCTCACTGGGCGCAGATCTCGCTCGAAAGCAGATGACGTCAGGCATCAGGATTAAGGGGCTGCAAAAATGTTAGGAAATCTTAATCGTCGCGAGTTTTTAAGAAGATCACTTGTGGGCTCTACTGCGGTGACATCAGCTTTTAGTCTCGAAGAGAAGGCTCTATTGGCAGCAACTAAGAGGCCTACAGCGCGGCCCGTAGGTTCTGTTAAGGGTCTGCCGGCCGGCAAGATTGGCAACGTTACGATCAGCAGGCTAATCTGCGGCGGCAATCTAATTAACGGCTACGCGCATAGCAGGAATTTGATTTACGTATCTGAATTGTTGAGGCACTACTTCACGGACGAAAAGATCATTGAGACCTGGCAGATGAGCGAAGAAAACGGAATCAATACGGCCATAGCAAACGTAGGAAGAGGTGCCAAGGAAAACACCATCAGAGTTCTGAACAAATATTGGAAGGAAAGAGGCGGCCGAATACAATGGCTTGCACAGTGCGACATATACGAAGATGACCTGACAGGTGTCATAAAACTCGCTATAGATAACGGGGCTGTCGGTGCTTTCATACAGGGTGGTTGTGGTGACAATTTTGTCAAGAATGGTCGTGTTGACCTGCTTGGAAAAGCTGTCGACTTCATCAAGCAAAATGGACTAATTGCAGGTGTCGGCGGACACGCGATAGATGTGCC
>DAOWID010000181.1 GCA_030641115.1 Planctomycetota bacterium
AGAGACTGAAAGGGCGTTTGACCCGCCGCAGGATTGGACCAGGCAGGGTGTTAAGGCATTGACGCTGTGGTTCCAGGGCCAGCTACCATCTGTCGGCAGCTTCAGCTACGATCCTGTAACAGGCGTCTACACGATGACTGCCAATGGCGCAGATATCTTCGGCACGGCTGACGAGTTCCACTTTGCCTACAAACGGCTGTCCAGCGTCGGGACCATCGAAGCGCAGGTGCTCAGCATCACCGAGACGGACACATGGTCCAAGGGCGGCGTGATGGTTCGCGAAACACTCGATCCGAACTCCCCCTTCGCAGCAGTATACGTCACGGGCAGTCAGGGATGTAGATTCCAGATCAGGCTCGTCAGGGGCGGTGGCGGTAGCAGCGACAGCAGTGTTACGCAGCTTGCCCACATCCGGGCCCCACACTGGATTAAGTTGGAGCGTGCTGTCGGAGGTGACTTTAACGCCTATGATTCGAACGATCCCGCGTCTGATGGCTGGCACCCGCTGGTATGGAATTCGCAGAATATCACTATGGCTGCCAATGTCTATATAGGCTTAGCATTGACCAGCCATAACACTGATCCGACGGTTGTATGCACGGCTGAATTCTCCGACGTGGCAATGACCGGTTCGGTTACGGGGCAGTGGCAGTCACAGGACATCGGTCTAACCAGTAACGATGCTGAGCAGCTATATGTGGTTGTGGAAGATAGCACCGGCAAGAGTAAGGTCGTGAACCACGAGGACCTCAGTGCAACGGTATCAGACACCTGGCAAGAGTGGAATATTGATCTGAAACAGGTCAGTAATGCTGGCGTGAACCTTAAGAGCGTCAAGAAGATGTATATCGGCGTCGGCGACAGGAACGCTCCGAAGTTTGGTGGTGCGGGCATGTTGTACATTGACGATATCCGGCTGTATCAGCCCAGATGTATGCCTGATCTTGTAAAACCTGCAGCCGATTTCAACAACAACTGCATCGTCGACTATCCGGACCTTCAGATCCTTGCAGATAACTGGCTGCGGACCGTGTGGGATACGACTGGTGGCCATGATGGCAGCGGCTCCCTCGTATTTGGCCCGACCGGTGATTATGTAGCCATTCAGGACTTACACTACCAAGGTAACGACTATGCGGAAGTTAGCGTCTGTACCTGGATTCGTACCGACAGCGAGGCCGACCAGTACATTGCCTCGTTTGACCGCAACGAGTACTGGCGCCTGGAGATCAACGGCAACGGCGGTGGTCCCGGGCAGGTAGGTTGGGACGTGATGACTGATACGGGCCAAGTCGATCATGGCAGTGACACTCGTGTCGATGACGGGCAGTGGCACCATGTTGTTGGCGTGTTCGACAACGGGACGCTCATCATCTACATCGACGGTAGTCCGGAGCCTTCGGCGACGGGAGGCCCAACCTTTGGCACCAGCAACACCCGTTTTGGCTTCGTGGGCGCTAACTCCGAAGCAACTGTCTTTGACGGATCCAGAGGTGGCGGCAATCCCGTTCAGCAGCTCGATGACTTCCGCATCTATGACTATGCTCTGCCGGCGGCTGATATCGCGGGCCTGGCTCAGAGGACAGGACAGCCCATTACCGGTCCGATTCTCTGGTACAAGCTGGATGAGACGTCAGGAAGTATTGCTGCTGATTCTTCGGGCAACGGCTATGATGGCCATCTGGTGTTTAGCTGGTTCGACATGAACATACATGATGACACCACGATCAACTTCAAGGATTATGCTATCCTGGCAGGCACGTGGCTTGAGGAGATACTGTGGCCGTAGCAGTAGAGTGTTAATGCAAGGCTGAGTAGTCACCCGATGGTTTTGTACCAATCCGGGGCCTATACTGTTTAACTCGGTATGGGCCCCGGTTGTTCTTGCGCATTGCGCGATCCGTATTGCGGCGCTATGCAGAAAGAACATCCAATAACGAAGGTCGGAAGCAAGAGAGAAGACGGACGACGGAGGACAGATGGCGAATAGCGAGGCAAGCACGTAAATCAAAGTTGCGGAGACACAAGCTAGGCGTTAAAATAGACCACGAATCTTTGAGAGTTCTACAAAATGGAGATATTTGAATGAGCGAACAGAATTATACGCGGCGGAATTTTCTGAAGGCTTTGGGTCTGGGAGCTATGGCGCCGGCACTTCAGGGACCACTCGGATTTGCGAAGCTGCTTGCGAACGAAACTACAAACAAGAAACTTAACCTCGTTTTGGTCCTCGTCGATGACCTCGGCTGGATGGACGCCGGCTGTTACGGCAGTGAGTATTATGAGACGCCGAACATCGACAGGCTTGCGGCTGAGGGTATGCGGTTTACGAATGGCTATGCTGCTTGTGCGGTGTGCTCGCCGACGCGGGCGGCGGTGATGACAGGCCGGTATCCGGCTCGCTTGGGTGTGACGGACTGGATCCGTGCGCGCTTTCAGGGAGGCAAAATACCGGCGAATAAGAAAAACCCAACGGAATATGTCGGCGGTAAGAATAAGAAGCTGTTGTGCCCGCCGAACGCGCTGTGGATGGAACTGGAAGAGATAACGATTGCCGAGGCACTCAAATCAGCAGGATACACATCGTGCCACATCGGCAAGTGGCACCTTGGCGCGGACGACTGGTACCCGGATAAGCAGGGGTTTGATTTCAACGTCGGCGGCTGTGACTTCGGGCAGCCGCCGAGCTACTTCGACCCATATTCTCGGAAGGGGCAAGGGCAAATCCCTACTTTGGCCGGCCGGCGCAAAGGCGAGTACCTGACCGACCGTGAAGCGGACGAAGCAGTCAAGTTCATCCGCCGACACAAGGACAAGCCATTCTTCCTCTATATGGCGCACTATGCCGTGCACACACCCATCCAGGGCAAACCAGACCTGATTGCCAAATATAAGGCCAAGAAACCTACGAAACAGAAGAATCCGACCTATGCAGCGATGGTTGAGAGCGTGGACGACGCAGTGGGCAGTATCATGTCTGTGCTGGACGAGCTTGGCATAGCAGATCGGACAATCATTCTGTTTACCAGCGACAATGGGGGACTGATGGGCGTGACAAACAATGAGCCTTTGCGGGCAGGCAAGGGCCATCCGTATGAAGGTGGTATCCGTGAGCCTTTGATTGTCCGCTGGCCAAAGATTGTCAAACGCGGCTCAATCAGCCATGAGCCGGTTACGAGTGTCGATTACCTCCCGACGATTTGTGAGGCCGCCGGCGTGCCACTGCCGCGAGACCGTGACATCGACGGTGTTTCACTTATTGACCATCTAAAGTCGAACGGCGTCAGACAATTGAAGCGAGACGCCATCTATTGGCATTTCCCACACTATCGTGGAAACATTGTGCCCTATAGCATCATCCGAGCAGGTGACTGGAAGCTTATCAAGCGGTACGAGGGCAAGACCTTTGAAGTGTTTAATTTGAAGGATGACCTGTCCGAAAAAGATGACCTCTCGGAAAAGATGCCGAAAAAGGTCAAGGAGTTAGACGCTAAGTTGGCCAAGTGGCTCAGGGCTACTGGTGCGAGACTACCCAGAGCAAATCCGGCATATAGGGCGGATGCCAAATCGGGCCCGAAAAGAAGAGACAGAAAACGGTAAAGAAGAGAAAAGGTAAGCGTTCATGGCGTATAAGTTGCGTTTGTGCGGTCATTGCGAGGAGTTTTACGACGAAGCAATCTGATATAATGTAACGATTGAGATTGCCGCGGCCCGCCAAAGGCGGACCTCGCAATGACATAAAACAGCACATTTGCCCTGTGAACGGTTACGAAAAAAGATAGGGGTTTAGCCTATGAATCGACGTGACTTTCTTAGAACTGTCGGACTTGGAGCAGCAGCGATGGCGATGCCAACGAGGCTCCTTGCAGGTGAGACGGGTCAAGACAGGCCTAACATCCTCTGGATTCTATCGGAGGACATCAGCCCAGATCTGAACTGCTACGGTGCGGCAGCCGTGCAGACTCCAAACCTGGACAAGCTGGCCGGTCAGGGTATTCGCTTTACCAACGCATTTACGACAAGCCCGGTGTGCTCAGCCAGCAGGTCGGCGATGATTACGGGCATGTATCAGACTTCGATTGGCGCTCATCATCACCGCAGCCATCGCAACGATGGCTACACGCTGCCGGAGCCAGTTAAGCTCATTACCGAATACTTCCGCACGGCGGGGTACTTTACGGCCAATGTTAAGACGGCTGCTCCAGGTGTACGGGGCTCCGGTAAGACAGATTTCAACTTCCAGTTCAAGAATCCTTTCGACGGTAGCGACTGGAATCAGCGCAAGGGCACGCAACCGTTCTTTGCGCAACTATCCATAAGCATGACGCATCGGGGCGGACACTGGAAGAATCTGCGTAAAAAGCTAAAGAACCCGGTTGATCCAGCTAAGGTGAATCTGCCGCCGTACTATCCGGACCATCCTACTGCGCGGCAGGATTGGGCTACGTACCTGAACTCGATTCAGGTGATGGACGAATACGTTGGCAAGATTCTTGAGCGCCTTGATGATGAAGGCTTGACGGAGAACACGGTCGTCATTTTCATAGGCGACCACGGCCGGTGCCATGTACGGGGCAAGCAGTGGCTTTACGACGGCGGTATCCATATTCCGTTGATCGTTCGCTGGCCCGGTAAGCTGAAGGCCGGGCAAGTTTGTGAGAACTTGGTTAGTGCGATCGACATCTCGGCAACGGTGCTAAAGATTGCCGGCATTGACCCGCCAAAGCATATAGAAGGAAAGGTCTTCCTTGAGCCTGTGGGAAAGAATATCTGGAAACCAGCGAAGAAGCGCAAGTATATTGTTGCGGCTCGTGACCGCTGCGATGAGACGATCGACCGGATACGCTGCGTTAGGACCAAGCGATACAAATATATCCGCAACTTTATGCCCGAACGGCCCTACACCCAGATCAATCGCTACAAAGAGCGGTCGTATCCGATGCTGGGCCTTATGAAGGAGCTACACGCTGAAGGCAAACTGACACCGGTACAGGCTCTGTTTATGGCACCACGAAAGCCGGATGAGGAGCTATACGACCTGCGGAACGATCCATACGAAATTAAGAATCTTGCGGCGTCGGTGGAGCACGAGAAGATGCTGAAAAAGATGCGAGCCATCTTAGACAAGTGGATTGAGCAGACCGGTGACATGGGGCAATTCCCAGAGGAAGAAAGTGCTGTTACGCCGCGTGACATGGAGAGAATAAGAGAGGATGGAAACTGGCCCAGTAAGAGTAAGAACTAATCCGGCGACAAGTGACTGTGGTACAGAAGGGCAAATGGTGTCGTTAGTATATTGACCGGAAGCCCTCCTGCTTGACCTGATCGGTCAACAAACTCAGCTTTTGCAGCAGTACCTGCAACTGGTCGGTGGCATCGACCAAATTTTCGTACAATCGTCCGTCATTGACGAGCTTTCCAACAGTACCCTCGCCGTCGCTTACGTTGCCTACAATTACCCTCAACTCTGCCACCGTCTTACTGAGCCCCTCACTCGTATCAATCATAGCGACAATGAGCTTTTCGATGCCGGCGTCAGCATTTTCCAAAGTTGACGTCCCGGCAGTGGCGAATTTTCTGAATTGCTCAACGGTCTGCTCAACCTTCTCCATCGTCTGATTAGCCTGCCGGGTCGCTTCAGACAAACTAGCCAGGGCATTGTTTATATTTTGCTTGTTGTTGGGGTCGCCAATAATATCGTTGGCATTGCCAATAAGAGTTTTGAGGCCTTGGACCAGATCGTCGAGTTTCTTCTGGCTTTCTGCTGGGAAAAACTCGCTGGTCTGGCCACTTGAGCCTTGCAGAAGCAGTCCGTCAAACAAGAATTTTGATTCCGGCACGTTCGGATCGAGCGGTGGGGCCGGCAGGGTAGCAGGATCAACCACAAGCTCGATGTAACTGCTGCCCAAGCCGCGCGTCATCAATTTCACCTCAACATTGGAGGGAATATTGTTATATTGCTTATGAATACTCAGAACAGCCACCGTTTGGTGATACTCCAGGCCGGTGTTCAAGTCCCGGCGTACTCTTGGAGCGGTGACCTTTGCAACTCTGCCGATCTGGTAGCCACAGAAGCGCACGGGCGTATCCTTTTGTACACCCGGAGCTGAAGGAAACTGAACCAAGACATCGAAAGAACGAATTCCCCCAACAGTCGAGGGGAGGTCGCCGAACTTAAATATCATCCATACGAGTGCACAGGCAGCAACAACCACAAAAATGCCTACGATAATGTTGCGCCTTCTTTGAATGGATTCATAGTCCTTCACGGTTCGGTCCCTTTCAAGTCGGTGCGGCCTTGCAGAAACAATTCTCTTATAGCACGCAAAGGATAGCCGCTGTCGTTCAGTTTCTTTATCAGTTTGATTCGCTCGATATTCTTCTGGTCAAACAGGCGTCTGCCAGTGGGCGTAACTTCTGTAGGCTCAAGCAAGCCAACCATAATGTAATATTGCAGAGATTGCCGGGAAATTCCAGCTTTTTTTGCAGCTTCACCTATCGGCACTAATTTGCTTTTCTGGCTCACGGCTTATCCTGTTATGTGCTGTTGACAAGTACGTTCTGCTTACCACACACGCAATTCTGCATCCACTACTTATTATCGGCTGATTTTTGTGCATTCTTTGCAAGGGTTTCTACCAGTGCTAAAAATGAGGTCTTTACCCGCTCAAATCCGAGTTGTGTGACAGGGCTTTTGGCGCGTGCCGAATGTTTCAGTTTTCTTGAGTACTGAGGCGAAATCATAAGTACATAGTCAAAGCCGGGGGGAATTTTATCCTGGCTTTGCCGAAAGGCTTCGCGCAACAGCCTTTTCAATCGATTGCGCACGACAGCACCGCCGCAAGCCTTCCCGACAGAAACGCCCAATCGTGAATAGCCGCAATCGTTTTCTGCCATGCAGAGCGTAAGCAGC
The DNA here is from genome assembly GCA_030641115.1 of Planctomycetota bacterium. GTDB lineage: Bacteria > Planctomycetota > Phycisphaerae > Sedimentisphaerales > Anaerobacaceae > DAOWID01. The sequence goes on from DAOWID010000181.1 coordinate 6,914, forward strand.
CCGTTGGTGAGACGTAGATTCCGAGCCAAGACAGCTTTGAACTGCCTGTTGCTGACGAGCCTTTTGTTTTTTCCAAAAGAAAAGCGTTTCAAGATTCTGCCACAATTAGACCAAAAGATCCCAATGTAAGAAGGATGACTCAGGATTCAAAATCGTAACCGTTCACAGCATACAAGTTGCGTTCTTGGGGTCATTGCGAGGAGTTTTACGACGAAGCAATCTAAAATGTAACGATTGAGATTGCCACGGCCTTTGAAAAAGGCCTCGCAATGACATAAAACGGCACATTTGCCCCGTGAACGGTTACTCGAAACATTTGCCTTTTGCCTATCTTGTCAGCCCGTTGCCAGAGCTACTCCATCTGCGGTTTTGCGTCTATGCAAGACCTCGGCACTTATTTTGCGAAGTGCTTTGGACAAGTCCAAAACGCCGATAAGGCGGTCGCTATCTTCGCCGGCAACGACCGGTATATTTTCCAGATGGTACCGTCTCATGTGCTCTATTATTTCTTCCAGCGGCTTGTTGGGTGTCGTTTTGTCCCGTACAGGCTCAGCAACGTCACAGGCGAGCAGCCAGCCTGCAACTTCCCTGTTGGCGAACATCTCCTTGATATCGGGGATAGTTATTATCCCTACAAGCTGAGACTGAGCATCAATAACGGGATAGTACACACTGTCAGTTGTGCTGAAGATCTCAAGAATCTGCTGCAACGGCACATCCTGTGCAATGCTTGTCGGCTCGGTATCCATGATATCTTTGACTGTGTAGGTCTTTATAAGGTCTTCCTCGGTGACGTTCATACCTACTTCGCCCGCCTTTTTGACGCCGACCTTAACCAGAATCGGCCCGAGTAATTCTATAATAAATGTCTCTGTCATAACAACCGTAATGATGATTTGTCCGAATTCCGGATCGAACATCTGCCTGGACAAAATGGCAAGGCCGATAGCTACGCCGGCCTGCGGGAGCAGACAGATTCCCAGATACTTCCGGACGACGGCCGGCGCACGGCAGTGCCTGGCACCCCACCAAGCCCCCAGGACCTTGCCCCCCACTCGGAACGAAATGTACATCGCCGTAATAGCAGCCGTCGAAGAAGCCAACCTGCCAAGCTCAATGTGTGCTCCGGCCAATACAAAAAACGAAATATAAACCGGCGGCGAGAACTTCTTGACAAGCTCAAAAACGTGCTTGCTCTGGCGGGGAGCCAAATTGGCCATCGTTATACCAAATACCATCGCAGGCAAAATTGGGTCCACGCCGACAATTATCGAAATACCAACCACAAGCAGGAGACACGCTATCGATATCTCCAGAATCTTGTCTTCAGCTCTGATGAACTTCAGCAAGAGCCAGAGCATCACACCTGCAAGAAAGCCCAGCAGCACCGTCCCGAGGATTTCGCCCAACAAGATGGCTGTCGTGGCAAAAACTTTGCTGTCCGCCATACCCAAGAGGGCTTTGGCACCCGTCGCTGCACCACGATAAAGCAGCAGTGCCAGTGCATCGTCAAGTGCGACAATAGCAAGTATCGCAGCGGTTAGGGGACCTCTGGTCTTGTACTCCCAAAGAACGTTGACTGTGGAGGCCGGCGCGGTGGCTGAGGCGATGGCTCCGAGCACAAGGCCCATCGCAATCGACATCGAAAGTCGGCCTGTCGGTGTCAGCCCTTCAATTATGGCTGGCAGTACGAGCCACGCCATCGCCGAAGTCGCAATCGCCACCAGAACGAAAGCCCCTACGCCCTGTGAAAGAAGGATGATGAAGAACTGTTTGCCGTACTTTTTGAAGACCTCGGCCCGCAGTTCCGCCCCTATCATAAAGCCGATAATACCCAGTGCAAACATGGTAAAGGGCTTTAACGTTTCAATTCTCTCGGGCTTTATGACGTTGAGCACATCCTGTCCAAGGAGTATCCCGACAACAACGCAGCCGACAACCTGGGGGATGTGGAACTTTTGAAAAAGACGCGCACCAACCGCACCACCCAGGACGACAAGTCCGAATAACAGGGCCAAATTCAGAGGATCGGCAGCTTCAGGGCCTGCCTCGGCTAACGAATAGACCATACCGGCTCCATCTTCGAAATTCATGCGAATTACGTGGGCTGGCCACTTGCCATATTATCGGCTTTTTGCTGACGTGACAACACTTCTGCACTGAGCGACCGTCGCACTGCGCGGCAGTTGAGGACAGCGACAAAGCTGTCATCCTCACGTGAAGCTACAACGGGCATATATTCTACGTCCAGGCGTCTTGCCTGCTTGAATGCCTCTGATAACCCAATATCCGGGGTCGTCTTAGCAATAACCGGCTCCATAATATCCAGAGCGACGAGCCAATCGTTTAATTCCTGCGTTGCAAAAGTATTTCTTATGCCATCCAGGGTAATGGCACCTATAAGCTTTTTATCATTGTCGACAACGGGATAGTACAAGCTGTCGGTACCGCTAACAACTTGGACAACATCCCTCAAGGATGTACCGGCGGAAATAACCGGCACCTTCGCGTCCATCACGTCGGCAACACTGTGAGTCTCGATGAGGTCGTCTTCGGTAATGTTAAGGCCCACTTCGCCAGCCTGCTGCACACCCACTTTCACCAACATCGGCCCAAGGATTTCCATCATAAACGTTCCCATCATAACGACAATAACGATGCTATGGCCAAGCTGTGAGTTAAATTGCTGGCTGGCCAATATGGCAAGGCCGATAGCCACGCCGGCCTGGGGAAGCAAGCAAATCCCGAGGTATCTGCGAAGCACAGCTGGCGCCCCCGAACGCACAGCACCGAGCCAAGAGCCAGCTATTTTGCCTACCGCCCGACAGAGGACATACACAGCTATCATTAGCACCATCAACCAAGTTATCTTGGCGAACTCCATGTGCGCGCCGGCCAGCACAAAAAATGAAACGTATATGGGTGGTGTAAATTTCTCGACCAGCGCAAAAACACTCTTGCTCCGCCGGGGCGCCAGATTGGCTATGGTTACGCCAAGCGTCATAGCCGGCATAATTGGACCGATCTGCACCGTCACCGAGATACCAACAACAAGCAAAAGCGACGCTATGGAAAATGCGAGGACCTTATCATCAGCCCTGACGAATTTTAAGATAAGATAGAAGACCACCCCCGCTGCAAATCCCAACAGTATTGCACCGAAGATTTCACCCACCAGTGCAAACGTAGTGGCCAAAACAGAATTGTGGTGTGTGCCCATAAGCACGTCCGCTGCTGTAGCTGCGCAGCGATAGAGCAAAAGGGCCAAAGCGTCATCAAGCGCCACTATAGCCAGCACGGCCGCGGTAAGAGGCCCTTTTGTCTTGTACTCCCACAAAACATTTACCGTTGCTGCCGGAGCCGTAGCAGAAGCGATAGCACCAAGGACAAGTCCCAGTGCAATCGAAATCGACAGTCTATCCACCGACATGGTGTCTTGAGAAAGTATGAAAGGCAACGTGTACCACGCCGCCACCGATGTACCAATCGCGACTAACACAAAGGCACCTATACCCTGAGAGAAAAGAATGATGAAAAATTGCCTCCCATACTTCTTGAGAACGTCAGCGCGGAGCTCACCGCCAATCATAAATCCTATAACACCCAAGGCAAACAAACTCAATGGCTTGAGGTCCGTAACAACAGTGTCATGCGAGAGAATATCCAAGACAGGGCCCAGAATTATGCCGATAACGATATAGCCTACTATCTGTGGTATGTGGAATCTTTGGAAGATGCGGGCGCCTGCCGTTCCAAAAAATATGGCCAGACCCATCAGCAAAAAGATGTTAAGATGCTCAACGCTCTGGGCTAAAATGTTGTCCAACAATCCATTCATCGTCTGTTCATCAAGCAGTCATAAAAGAAAAACGGACCTCAGCGAGAAAAGGACATAAGCCCCTATCTCAAATTCGTGTTAGAATTTATGTGAAAGGGACTCATCCTAATCTGAAAATCGATTTTGTCAAACGATTTTCGGCAGCATTCGAGGCCAGGAAAATGCCGTACCTTCTCCGCTGCTCCCGAAGAGCCGAGGTGGAGATCACTCGATATAAAAGGGATTCGTCGGCCTCACTTTTTGTCGACCGTGACACCCGGCCAGTCGTCGGTGCGGAATGGGGAAGCCGGCAGCCCCTCCTTGTTATAAAGATTGCATACAGGATTGTCTGCCCAGGCATAACGCACGGCAACGGGCTCGGCCACCCCGTCGCTGCTGACCACAACGGTATTGCCATCGATCTTAGCGTCGGCCCAAACAAATTTGCGGTCTGCTCCTGCAATTGCGAAACCTTTGAATGGTCCGCCTCCGCGAGCAATCAGTCCGCCGCCTACATCGTCGAAATGCAGGACAACCTTATTGCCTTCGACGTTCATCGATTTGTAGAGCGGCCCGGAATAAACCAACTGCTTGGCATAAGTCTTGGCCAAGGGCCACAAGGCCAATCGCCTGCCGACATCCTGCTTGTTCTTGGGATGTATGTCTTTGGCCTGGCCGATGTCTATGATTACCGCCATTCCAGTATTTGGCAGAGCCAATGTCATTGACTGAGCCTCGCGCAGCTCGGCCCATGCACTTTCGGCGGGTTCGGGATTAACCGCCATGAAATTGGCCAACTGTACGAAAACGAAGGGGAAATCGCCCTGGCCCCAATCCTGGCGCCAGCACTTAATCATTGCCGGAAACAGCCTGCGATACTGGTAGGCGCGGCTGGCATTTGACTCGCCCTGATACCATATTGCTCCCCGAATCCCATAGGGAATCAGCGGGGCAATCATTGCATTGTAAAGTGCCGTGGGTGCGTTCGCGTGATTTACGCGCGTGGGTGGCTTCGGCTGAGGCGGCATGGATTGCAAATCAAAGCCTTTCTTGTACCGCCACGGACCAGCCAATGAAATTGCCTCTTTGTCCGATGCGCCGACAGGTTTCAACTTCATCTGCTTTGGCCTACCGTAGATTCCGCCGCCACCACTCGTATCAAGCACCCTGACTGCAATCACATTACGGCCAGCTTTAACCACCGTCGAACTGACTTTGTACTTGCGATTTGTCCTATAGTGACCTGGCGTTTCTAATCCTCCTACCTTGGTGCCGTTAAGCCAGGTGGCGTCCATATCATCAATCGGGCCCAATTCAAGAGTAAGCTCTTTGCCAGCCCAAGATTCTGGAACATCGACTTGTTTTCTGAACCACACTAAACCATCAAAGTTTGCCAGCTCAGGCTCGTCCCAGAGCTTCGGTAGCTGCATCTGCTTCCAATCGGCATCATCAAAATCGACATCTGTGCAGCTCTTTCCACCGGGCCCGGCTGGGCCAGAAAAATCGATTTTCTTCTTCCACTGCTGCATTTGCTGTTCGTATCTTTTCTGAAATTGCTCCGGTCTGGCTCGCACCTGCTGTATTTCTTGGATAACGGCTCGGAAATCCGGCAGCGTCCTTAGTGCCCTGGCACTTGTCCAGGCTTC
>DAOWID010000391.1 GCA_030641115.1 Planctomycetota bacterium
AGCTGTGCCCCGGCCAACCTCGGCCATCCTCTCCAACAAGGAGCGGTTGGGTGAGGAGCCTACGCCGAAAGAAAAAAGCCGGGCGTCGCCCACCTTTTCTTTTACCGCTGCGAGAATCTGATCGTCATTGCCGATGAAGCCATCGGTCATGAAAAAGACAATCCGCTTACGCTCGGGCGTCCGGGGGTAGTCAAGACAGGCTTTAATGCCTTCAATCATCCTCGTGCCGCCACTTCCTGAAAGAGCCTGAATATAATCCAATGCTTCTTCCTTGTGCAGGCGGGTAGCAGGAACCGGCTTGCGTGAAAAAGCGCTGGCGTTTGATGAGAAACGGATTATCTGAAAAGTATCGTCAGGACTAATTCCCTGAATACAGTGGTACATGGCCTCTTTGACCTTCCGGATAGGATAACCACTCATCGAGCCGGAACAATCCACCACAAAGAATATCTCTTTGGGCTCGATGTTCTCGGTCACGCTTTCGAGGCTCGGCTGGATCATCAGCAGAAGGTATCCTCCGTATTGGGAATAATGGGTAAGATAGGCACTGCGCGGTTCATGTTCGGCAACGCAATATTCAAGGACAAAATCCTTGTTAGGAATGGTATCTTGCTCCTTTATACTCACTGTGGCCTTTCCGGTGCCTTCGGCCTGTATATCCACATCGTGGGATTTCGAGTGCAGACCCTCGATAGATAGGCCCGCATCGAGCCAGACAGTGAGGCTAATGTCGTGGCCGCTTCTTCGGCCGGGCTTGAGCACAGGAGGCGTAATGCGGGAGGCATCGGGCACGTCGTTTGTATCAGGCGACCAACCAGTACCTCGCTTTCCTGTTGGGCCGCCCGGAATGAATCGCGGGCCGACGACCATGGGGAAAACGTATCTATATATGCCGTGGTCATATTTGAGCGTCTGGACATAACGGATAGTAATCACAATCTCCTCGCCGGGCTGGATGTTTGCCACGGACTGCGTAAAGATATTTGGCCTCTCCTGCTCTAAAAGTGCTGTGCGTTTGCCGGCGGCGCGGGCTTGCTCGTAAATCTGCCTGGCCACCCTGCGCTTATGAATCTCTCCATAGATATTGCGCCGGCCCACCACCATTATCATCTCGTTCACAGCCGAATTCTCTGGTAATGGGAAGACGTAGACCGCCTCAATCTTCTCTTCGTGAGGGTTATGAAAATGCTGCCGTACCTCGACCTGAGCCAAGAATCCGGAAATCTCCGCATAGACAGATGTATGCTTAAGGGGAAACTCCAGAATCACTTCACCTTTCTCATCTACCGCCCTCAAAGCCCCTTGAGTCACCTGCGCTTGTTGTGGCAAGCCAACCTCCGCAATATCTTCGCCACACGCCAGCGTGACGAGGGCCGCTGCCAGCAGGATAGCTGCTGTCCCCACTCGTATCGTCTCGTTTCTCAGATGGCTTATCATCTTTATATCTCCTATTCTAAACGGTCCTTTCACTGCAAAACACGCTTGATTCCAGCTTTGTGCAAGCTCAAATTCCGGCATAATCAAAACCTGTCCATACACTTTTAGACGTATCAGCAGTGCAGAGGTTTACGACAGTGCTGCTGCTTTTTCTATCTTTTCTCCCGTTTTCCCCTAACCACATCTTAACAAGGCACTTAGGAGATGTAAATTATATGTAAAACTAAATTACTCAACTTGACTGACTTTTGAAGCTGTCATGCTGAGCGCAGCGAAGCATCTGGCTTTAGCATAGGATTTTGGCCGATTGAAACGGTGAGATTCTTCGCTTCGCTCAGAATGACAAGTTGCATATGCTCTTGCCAGTGTGATACTTATGCCAGACCCAGTCAAGTTGAGTAAAATAGTCTGTCACAAAACGTCTACAAGCCGCACGATTTGATTTCGGGCGCCTTCTTGAACATGGTACGTTCTAACGCGTTTTTTGGCTTGAGAAATCTGCTCCCACGACGTAGATTATTGGGAGTAGTCGCATTTGGATGTTCGACATCAGATGGCAAACGGCGAAGGATTCGATATTAGCCGAGCGTTCACGGCGTATAAGTTGCGTTCTTGGGGTCATTGCGAGGAGTTTTACGACGAAGCAATCTAAAATGTAAAGATTGAGATTGCCACGGCCTTTGAAAAAGGCCTCGCAATGACATAAAACGGCACATTTGCCACGTGAACGGTTACGATATTAGATACTTGTTCAAGGAGGCGTTCGAGTATGAGCCTGAAAACCTTCATTACTGCAGCTTTTTCACTCGTGGCTTTATCAATGGTATCTGCGGAATCGCTCCCTGTCTATGTCGGGACTTACACGGGGCCAGAGAATTCAGGTAGAGGGATTTACCGTAGCATGCTCGACCTCGAGACCGGAAACCTCTCCCATCCGGTTCTTGCGGCAAAGGCCAAGAATCCGTCATTTCTCGAGATTCATCCTAACGGAAAGTTCCTGTATGCCGTCAGTGAGGCCGGCGGAGCCGGCAGTGTCAGTGCGTACGCCATCGGCGCAGATGCGGGAGACCTCAAGTTCCTCAACCAACAGCCGTCGCGCGGTGCAGGTCCCTGCCACGTCAGCATCGACCATGCAGGAAGGAACCTGCTCGTCGCCAACTACGGCAGCGGGAGCGCCTCGGTGATTCCGATCAAACCGGACGGCACACTGGCAGAGCCGACTGGCTTTGTACAGCACGCCGGTTCCAGTGTGAACCCTAAGCGACAGAGGGGCCCGCACGCACATTCGATCAACGTCAGCCCGGACAATCGCTTCGCATTCGTCGCCGACCTTGGCCTCGATAAGGTCATGATTTACAAGCTGGACGTCGAAAAAGGGACAATCGCCGCCAATGATCCCGCGTTTGCGAAGGTCAA
>DAOWID010000336.1 GCA_030641115.1 Planctomycetota bacterium
CGATAGCCAGCTTCTTGCCGAACCGTCCCAATCCTATTATGGCAAACCGCCTCATAATATCAGCTCCTGTCTTCGTATTGCGTATGTCGTATTGCGTCGTGCGTATAGCGCCGGGTTCTGACCGAATACGCAATACGCACGACGCAGAGCGAAATTAGCCGACAATTACCGCCTCTTCCGGATAACTGTATCGAACCGGCTTCAGATTGAAAGTCAGCGCCGCTAACAACGTCAATGGCCCCAATCTGCCGATAAGCATCGCAGCAATGATAATCAATTTCCCCGCGTCTGTCAAAAAGCGCGTTATGCCGGTCGTCAGGCCGACAGTACCCAGCGCGGAACCGGCCTCGAACATAATGTCTGACATGGAAAAGCCCTCTGGATTTCCATTTTCCGTAATACTAAGGGCCAACGTGGCACCGAATAAAACCATAACAAAAAGCAGCGTAACGGTAATTGCTCTGCCCACCACAACTATCCGAACAGAGCGCTCAAACATCTCGACGTCCTGACGCTTTCGCAGCGCGGCAAGGACAGTCATTATTATCACCGCCAATGTCACAGTCTTGATCCCCCCGGCCGTCGAGCCGGGCGAGCCTCCTATAAACATAAGCAGTATCAAAACAAACTTACTCGAAACCGACATAGCCGATATGTCGACTGTGTTGAACCCCGCCGTCCTGGCCGTTATGGACTGAAACAACGCACCGAGAATACCAGGATTTGTAGCAGAATCATCCCCACTTGCATAACGCTCAAACACAAGGATCGCCAGCGTCCCCAAGACTATCAAGCCGGCACTTACGCTGAGCACGATCTTGGTCTGCAGCCGCATCCTCTTCGGCACTTCCATCGAAATCCGGTAGTGCTTGTAGAGCCGTCTCTTGATAAATCGCTTCACTCTGTCAACAATGATGTTGGCCAGATTGTAAAGAACACTGAAGCCAAGTCCACCCAGGACTATCAACGGACAAACCACTGCATATACGCCCCAGCTCTTGTTGTAGCCAACAAAACTATCGCTAAACAAACTGAATCCCGCATTGCAAAAAGCACTTATTGAATGAAAGATACTACAGAACCACTGCTCGTGCACGTTACCGGCCCAACCGGGCACATTGTCCCACATCCCAAACATACTGACTGCGCCAACAGTCTCAATAACCAACGTCCCGACAAAAATAAATGCTATCATATTACCTATCCGACTGACCGTTCGGGCGCTTAGCAGATCCTGCATCGCCACCGATTCACGCAAGCTAAGCGCCTGGCCCAGCAGCAGGGCGAACACCGCACCGAACACCACTATCCCCAAGCCGCCAAGCTGAATCAGCGACAGGATTATCAACTGTCCCATCAGAGTAAAGTCACTTCCGGTATCTTTTACGATAAGGCCGGTGACACAGGTCGCGCTGGTTGCCGTAAATAAGGCATCTACAAAACCTAAGCTTTCCCCAGTGGATGCCCTCGGCAGCATCAATAATCCCGCTCCGGAAATTATCAAAAACACAAAACTTACGATTAGCGTCCGTGTTGGATTTCTGCCTGACGCCGCCAGATTTACACTTGTCCTGCAAAGCTTAGTAACCACTTGCACGACAAGGTAGATACCTACTGCGAAATGCCGAACTGCCGCCGGCTCTGCTTTTCCAAACCAGCGACCCGCACCGACCAGGGTTGTCCCAAGGACAAGTAAAAGCGGAATTTCAAACCAGTGAACTTGCCAAAACTCACGTTTAGAAACCGAATTGACAAACCGGATTACTTTCTCCGCTATAAAGACACAAAGCAAGACAACCTGAACAGCATAAAGAATCACCTCCTGTCTCTGCAAGCTACGTACGTATGGCAGCAAAGGCTTCTTGAAGCCGCCGAACAGCATAACAAAAGTCGCCACGACCAGCGCCGCCGTCAGAATGTTGCTGCCGATCAAAGCCCTCTCCAGCCTGTTGTTCTTACAGGTTATTCGCATGATTAGCCTTTGTCTTTCGGCACTTTCAATCCACTATGCGCTGTCAACCTTTATCACGCTCGCGTTTTACACTTTTTTCGCACCAACTTCCAGCAAATTTGTGTCGTGCTACATATTGTGCTGTCCCTGTTGCATTTGGCAGGCAGTCTTTCTTTACGCCAGACCACGTACCGCCTTCAAGCCACATCCACCAGGCCAAGTGAGCTGCCGAACTTCGCCACCAACGCATGACGAATATTCTTGTGTTCAGCCCTTCTTAACATCGGGTCTTGCGAAACCAGCTCAAAAGCATTCTTCCTTGCCATAGCCAGCAGGTCGAAATCATCTACGATATTTGCGATTTTCAAATCCGGCAAGCCATGCTGCCGTGTGCTGAACAGCTCCCCCGGCCCACGCAGCCGCAAGTCATGCTCAGCTATCTTGAAACCATCATTGCACCTGGTCATTACCTCGATCCGGCTTTTAGCCACTTCGCTGTCGGTCTGGCCAAACAAAAGACAATACGATTTCGCTTCTGCCCTTCCTATGCGTCCCCTCAACTGGTGCAATTGCGCCAAACCGAATCTGTCCGCTCCTTCTATAACCATTATCGTTGCGTTCGGAACATCCACGCCCACCTCTATCACCACGGTAGAAACCAACACATCAATTTTGCCTTTCCTGAACTCGGCCATGACCTGCTGCTTCTTTGCAGAGGCCATCTGACCATGCAGAAGCTCAACAGTGAATTCTGGAAAAACTTCCTCCGAGAGATGTCTCCATCCCTCAGTAGCCGCCTTGATATCGCCGTTTTCTTCAAGCATGGCAATCCGAGGATAGACAAAATATGCTTGTTTCTTCGCCTTTAGACGCTCGCGTATAAACTCGTATGCCTTTTGTCGGTTGTGCGGATCGACCCAGCGTGTAATAACAGTACCTCTGCCCGGCGGCGAATGCTTGATAACAGAAACATCCAAATCCCCGAAGGCCGTCATCGCCAAAGTTCTGGGGATAGGCGTGGCCGTCATAACGAGGCAATGCGGCGTGGCGGCTTTGCGCAACTCGGCTCGCTGATGAACACCAAATTTGTGCTGCTCATCAATCACAATCAGACCAAGCGACTTAAATCCCATATCTTCCTGCAGCAGCGCTACCGTTCCAACGACAATGTCAACTGCTCCACCCTGTATTTGCTTCAGAAGCTGCGCCCTTTTTTTGCCGGTCAATCCTCCCGTTACCAAAAGTCTTTTCACTTGGCTACTTTTTAAGTACCTTTCGATACTCAAAAAATGCTGGCCGGCCAAAATCTCGGTAGGCGCCATAATTGCTGCCTGCGTCTTATTAGCGACCGCCAATAGAGCCGCATAAAGCGCCACCACCGTTTTGCCCGAGCCCACATCGCCTTGCAGCAGCCGATTCATAGGCTTTGACCTACCCATATCCGCGACAATTTCCGCTATCGCGCCGTCCTGGTCCTGCGTGAGCAAAAATGGAAAACGCCTCCTGATTCGGCTGTCGATTTCATCACTGCAAACACATGGCGTCGCCGAGGAGAAATGCTGCTTCCTGTATCGCCGAAGCGCCAATCCAAGCTGCATCAAAAATAATTCATCGTACTTTAATCTACGCTTAGCCTTAGCCAGCTTCTCCTCGTCCGGCGGCAAGTGTATCCAGGCAAATGCATCCTTCCTGCCGAGAAGATTTGCTTTCCGCAAGAAGCCTTTGTCATAAAACTCAGGCACGAGCTCAGCCAAGTTATCGAGCAAGGGCCTGATTATCCGCTTGATCCGTCTGCTGCTCAACTGGGAGGTGGCAGGATAGACTCCACCGCTAAAATACTCAGTCGCCCCCGGTCCTTTCTGACCGAGTATCAAGAATTTCGGATTGGTCATCTGCAACTGATGCTTATATGAAGCAACTTTGCCTGAGGCCGCTATTACCAGGCCGGGTCTCAATTGATCGCGAAGATACCCGCCGTGAAACCATACAATCCTGCACACTCCTGTCTCGTCACTGAGCATAGCTTCAAATATCGGCGACCGACGAAAGCTCTGATAGTCTATGGACTCGACCATACCCACAATAGTAGCGGTCCGGCCGGGCCGCATGTGATTTATCTTTATGGCCTCAGGTGCAAAATTCCAGTCGCGCGGAAAATACTCCAGCAAATCCCCCACCGTGTGCACCCCCAACTGCGCAAAGGCCTCGGCTCTGGCTGGCCCAACGCCTTTCAGGAACTGCACCGGCATTGACAAATCGAGCTTGATTTTTGTCTGTTCACCTGCCTTCATAATTACGCTTCTTCGTGTCAGAGCTGCTTCTGCGTCTCACGATCACTTCTCCATGTCATTCCCGCCCAAGCGGGAATCTACTTAGTTACACTTTTTTGGATTCCTGTTTTCACAGGAATGACACTGTGCTATTCCTTGAAACCCCATTTGCCGATCAGCTTTACAAACCGACAACTACATATCACTGTTTCAACAATCTTCTGTTCTCGTTTTCTTCCCACCACTAATTCCTGTACGGTCCCACAGCCAACCGGCCCCACGATCAAGCCGCCCTCCGCAAGTTGCCCTACCAAAGGCTCCGGTATCTTAGGCACCGCTGCGGTGATCATAATCCTATCAAAACATCCCGATTGTGGTCCGCCACAGGCCGAGGACTCCGGCCACGCACAACTGCCATCTCCGATGCAGAACGCAACGTTGCTGACACCCAGTCTGCTCAACACTGCCTGAGCCGACTCAGATAGCTGGCTGAATTTCTCTATCGTATAGACCTTCTTTGCCAGCCGACTCAGCACGGCGGTCTGGTATCCACTGCCCGTCCCGATCTCCAAAACCTCGCAATCACAATTGACCTGCAGTTCCTGAGTCATCAAGGCAACAATATAAGGCTGAGAAATGGTTTGGCCCATGCCGATGGGCAATGGACCATCAGAATAGGCCTGTGAAAGATACACCTCAGGCACAAATTCTTCTCTCGGAATCTCAACCATCACTTTTAATACACCGGGGTCAGTTATATCGCGACCCTGCAGGTGCCGCGTGAGCATCCGCTCCTTAGCTCTGGCAAATCTGTTTTCATTCTCCTGGCCACACATAGCTGTAATAGTCGCTTTTTGACCGCGGTTTTGCAAATCAATTCTGTAGACCGGACCCAACCGCACCCCACTAAAACAGCAGCTTGATAGCCGCAGCAGCCGCCAGAATCTGCACCACAGCGGCAAATGCTTTTTGTGGGATTCGCTTCAGAAGAAATATACCTGCAAGCGCACCAACGGCAATAAATGGCAGCATCATCAAATCGAACTTCACGGACTCTGTTGTCATCAACTGCAGGTTTGCACTGAAGGGCACCTTGAGCCAGTTAACAACGAAAAAGAACCACACGCCCGTTCCCACGAATTCAACCTTCGGCAGCCGCATAGCCAGCAGATAAATAATCATTATGGGCCCGGCTGCATTAGCCATCATCGTCGTGATCCCAGCCAAGAAGCCAAGCCCCGCTGCGAACCACCATTGTGTTGGAATCGATGCATCCTTTCCTTTAGTCCTTGTCTTCCAGTAATTAACAGCCAGCATCACGAGGACTATCACGCCGATAATCGGCTTAAGCTGCTCATTGGTGACTAACCGCAACCCGAAATATCCGGCCACAATACCTGCGAAGGCAGGGGGCAGCAAACGCAGCACATGGTGCCACTTGGCATTATGCCGATGGTAGCCCACGGCAAACAGATCCGCCAGTATCAAAATACCAAGCAACACCCCTACCGAACTCCGCGCAGGCAAAGCACTGGCCATCAAAGGCACTACGAGAATTCCAAGCCCGGGAATGCCCGTCTTCGTAATACCCACCATAACCGCACACAATGAAACCACAAACCAGCCAAATGGACTCAGTTCCAACATACTCCTTCCCTTGCCCTATTAGAATTTGCTCATCATCAGCCTAACAGCTATAATACTGCCGATGCCGACGGACACTCTGCAAATTAGCAGTTGAGTTTATTGTTTCTGCACGGCCAAATAGTAATATTTCGCGTTAACGGAGCAAGCAAATAACGTTCAAAGAGACTCAAGGAGGCCGAAATGAAGATCAAAAAGCTGCTTTTCTATGTGTTGGCTGCCCTTTTAGGCGGCTGCATCCCCATCGCCTCGTTGCACCCGCTTTTCACCAAAGAGGACCTTATCTTCGAAGAGAAACTGCTGGGCACCTGGACCGACGACCCTAACAGCCCTGACACAACCTGGGAATTCAAACGTTTTGATGAACCGGAAAAAGCAAGCGAAAATGCGTACAAGCTGATTTTCTCCGATGAAGATGGCAACAAAGGCTCGTTTGTCGCGCGCCTGGTAAAGTTGGAGAACAGGCTCTTCCTCGACATATACCCAAGCGAACTGCCATGGGAACCAGAGGACCCAAACAAAGTGAAGTGGGCGTACAACACCTTGTTTCTAATCCCTACTCATACATTTATAAAAATAGACTCTATCGAGCCCCAATTGAAGATGCGATTGACGGTTGAAGACAAGATGGAGGAGCTGCTCGAAGAAAACCCCGTGGCGGTAGAGCACGCATCGCTCGAAGACAGACTTGTTTTAACAGCATCAACGAAAGAACTGCAAACATTTGTACTCAAGTATGCCGACGACAGCAGAGCATTCCCCAACGAAATGGTCCTCAGCCGCAAGAAGGACAAGGCCTTTACTATCCCAGTAACACTAACGCCAACTAAAACCCAATAGAAAAGTAGATAAAGTCGACAAAGATTATGACCGCGCAGCCGGAATTTAGACGCTATCTGGTAAACATTGACTCAATTTCCACACAGCAATTGTTCACCGATTGCGTGATCATCGGAGCGGGCATCGCGGGTTTGCGCGCCGCTATCGAAGCGGCCAACCACTGCAATGTGATTATTGTCTGCAAAGATTCTCTGCAAAACAGCAACACCTGGATGGCACAGGGTGGCATCGCTTCGGTGCTGGGTAAGAGAGACACTTTTGAATCACACATAGCTGATACGCTTGACACCGGCTGCGGCATAAGCGACGAGAAGGTTGTCGAGCAGGTAGTTCGGCAGGGACCTGAACTAATAGAAGAACTGTTTCGCTGGGGTGCTAGTTTTGATCTGGCCGATGGCCATATCGCCACCACGCTCGAAGGCGGCCATTCCCACCCGCGCATTGCTCACGCTCACGGCGATGAAACGGGGCGGATAATCGCAGAGACGCTCATAGAAAAAGTAAGGCAAAATCCAAACATAGAAGTAGTGGAAAACTTCTACACGATAGACCTGATCACAAACGACGACAACGTGTGTATAGGAATAATCGGCCACGACAAGCAAAGAGGCCAACAGATAATTTGGGCCGAAAATACAATCCTGGCAACCGGCGGAGCAGGCCGCCTCTATCGCGAAACCACAAACCCGGAAGTGGCAACCGGCGATGGCATCGCCATGGCCTACCGTGCAGGTACCGTACTGTGGGATTTAGAGTTCATGCAGTTCCATCCCACAACACTATACATCGCGGGTGCTTCGCGGGCCTTGATTACCGAAACACTTCGCGGCGAAGGGGCAGTACTCTTGGATAGCAAGAACCAACGGTTCATGCAAGAGTATCACGAATCCGCCGAGCTTGCACCACGTGACATTGTCAGTCGAGCTATCCTGGCCCAAATGCTGAAAACCAACTCTACCCACGTCTATTTGGATATTCGCCACTTCGATAAGGCACATTTTGCAAAAAGATTCCCTCTTATCAGCGAACTGTGCGAAAGTTTTGATATAGACGTTAGCCGGGACCTGATCCCTGTCCGACCCAGTGCACATTATATGGTTGGCGGCGTCAGAACTGACACCTCAGCCAGAACAACCATCAAGAATCTCTACGCCTGCGGCGAGGTAGCCTCCACCGGATTACACGGCGCAAATCGGCTCGGCAGTAATTCCCTATTGGAGGGCCTGGTGTTCGGCAGAACAGCCGGACGATTAGTCTCCCAACGAAAAAAAGTGGACGTCGCTCACCTCAAGCACCCACTAATAAAATATCAGATCCCCGACTCAGACCGCAGCCGTTTAGATGCCGCGGACGTTAGAAACTCCCTTCGGTCCCTTATATGGCGAAATGTTGGCATCACGCGAAAGGCCCAGCCTCTCGTAGAGGCCCAGGAAATCATCAGATTCTGGCAGCGATATGTGATGGACAAAATCTTCGACTCCCCCGAAGGTTGGGAATGTCAGAATATGCTCACCGTCTCTCTACTCATGGCCCACGCAGCCGAAACGCGCCAGGAAAGCCGAGGAGTCCACTTCAGAAGCGATTTTCCCAAAACTGACGATAAGCACTTCAAAAAACATATCGAAATCACAAAAAAATCGTAACAAGCTATGCCCAGCAAAGTCGTACTGATCACAGAAAGTATCTCGCAGCAACATGACAAATCAGAGGCCTTACAAAGCGACAGATCTGCGAACCGCTTATCGCCATTTGCCGTTTGCGACTATGTTTGTTTCTAACCTTTCATTTCATCCTTCGCTTTTCAATTAATTCTCTAAATAATTTATAAAATTCGTTACTTCTTACTTTCCAGTTCCAAGATTGAATAGTTCTGAGCATATTGTGGGACAGAATGATTTGATGATTAACAGCCTGCAAGATGTGTTGCAGAAATGCCTCAACATCCCACTTTACAATATAGCCATTTACTCCATGCTCGATTAATTCAGGCATATTCCCAACAGGTGTCGAAACAATTGTGCAACCGCAGGCTGCGGCTTCCAGAGCAGGATTTGGCGCGCCTTCAGCTAAACTTGCACATATATAGATTGTCCCGGTATTGTACCACTGAGCCATTTGTCGTCTGGAGTATTTTACCCCACCTGTTGAGCTAACTAATCTTAAATCTAAATGTAAATCATAATCTTTCAACCTGTCTCTTAGGGGCACAAGGATATCATCATACGCCTTTATCTTTCTATGAAACTCAGAACCACACCAAAGAATCTTAGG
Organism: Planctomycetota bacterium; assembly: GCA_030641115.1. Classification (GTDB taxonomy): domain Bacteria; phylum Planctomycetota; class Phycisphaerae; order Sedimentisphaerales; family Anaerobacaceae; genus DAOWID01. The sequence continues at coordinate 8,977 of DAOWID010000336.1, forward strand.
TCTTCGGTTTTCAACAGGGACATCGCACTTAAAAATGTCTCTATCAACGCCATTAGGTAAATAATAAGTATCTTCTAATCGTCCGGATTTATCCCACATGCGATAATTAATTATAATAACAGCATCAGAAAATGCTCGTGCTTTTTCCAACCAATTATTCGCATATCCCCAGCCGACAGTAAAAGAAGTGACTATTACCGGATTTATGCCCATCTGATTACAATACGCTCTTACTCGATTAACA
>DAOWID010000477.1 GCA_030641115.1 Planctomycetota bacterium
CCAGTCGATGCGGTATCGGCCCTGCTCATCCGGTGCGCTTAGGCTAATCATGCGCTTTTCCGTAAGCACGGCAGACTTATCCGGCGGATGGTAACTAAGAGTCATTACAATCCGCGCTGAGAAGTCATCGTGCGGCCTAACTTTTATGTCAACTAATTCTGTCCGGCCCTGAGACAAGCCTGTCTTGCGGTCTTCTTCCCAGTAATTCAAGGCGTTGACGTATTTCCACGAGAACCACAATGCCCGATGCCAGGGATGGTCCGGCGGCCGGTACCAGGTCAACTCGGTGCCGTCTGTCAGGCAAACTGGGTGAAAGTACGGCTTGCCTTCCTTCTTATTGAAGTTGAGTTGCCAGACGACTCGATCGTGGTTTAGTAGCGCCAGCGAGCTATCGGTCTGTCCCCAGGTGTAGCGGGGGGACTTGGGGACCTGCGTTTGTTGCGCTTCAGCTTGTCCGGACGAGGCCAAATAGTAGCCCGCCAACGACAGTAGCACAACTACCGATATCACGGCACGAATCACGATTCTGCCTGTGGAATTCATTTGCTCATATCCTTATCACCGTCAGGGCAGCACCTTAACCATTATGTTCTTGTAGTAAACGACACTTTTTGGATCGTGTCCCTGCAACGCGAATGTCCCGCTCGACAGTTTCCTGCCTGGGAACCGCTCATGCTTGAAGCCTTCCGGCTCCGTCCAATCGACCGTAGTCTTACCGTTGACCTTAATAATAATGCGCTTGCCCTGAACGATTATATGCTGGGTGAACCACTCATTATCTTTGGCTGGCGACTCAAGCACATCCTCTACGGCGTAAAGGCCGCCGGTCTTCTTCACGTCCTTGTGCGTATTGTTGACCTGGATCTCGTAGCCCTTGTCCGGCCAGCCGGTCTCCTGGTACTCGGTGTGGAAGTACATGCCAGAGTTAGACCCAGGCTCGGTCATCACATCGGCTTTGAACTCGAAATTCTTAAAGTCGGCGTTTCCAATCGGCCCAACATAGTAAAGGTGACTGCGGTCGCCTTTGACGATGATTATTCCGTCACGCGCAGTAAACGTGCCCTCACGCTCGCTGGCCTTCCAACCGTTCATCGTCCCGTCAAAAAGACTCTGCCATCCGTCAGCCACGGAGCAGCATTTCTTTCCGGGCACCAAGTGACACCCTGCGAGAAAAACAACGGACAGCACCCCCATCAAGAATAACTTTCTCATCTTACAGTTCTCCTTAATGCTTTATACAGCTTATATGGAGTGGAACGCTCTGACTTTCCGGAAATCCATAATCTGCAAAATGGTTTCCGGCTTCAACCTCACAGTCGCCAGGGACTGCGCATGGCACGCGTAAGCCTGCGATTGGCCGCCTCGCTATTGGTGAAGCGTTCTTTTGCCGGGTCCCATCTAAGTTTCTGCTCAGTTCGTATAGCAATGTCACTTATCTGGCATATTGCATCCGCTTGCACAGCAACGTCGATCGGGCATATCGTCTTGGCCCGCGTCTTGACGCAATCCAAAAGGTTCCGTACGTGATTGCTACTCTTATACAGGTGAATTTCGTTTGGTCGCAACTCCACAGATAGAAGCTCCTTCGGATGTGCGTTAATGCCGGAGCGGTCAACGTGCACCCATCCTTTGTCACCTTCAAAAGCCGTACCGTGCGAAGTCGTCCTGCCGTACCGCTTCTGCCACTCCTCCGGGAATGGATGGCCGGTGAAGTTCATCGTGACGCCGCTGTCATACTTGCACGTGATCCTCCAGTTCATAGCCGTATCGCATACTCCAGCCGGATCAGGCCAAGCGCCCTTGCCCTCGATCTCCAGCGGGCAGGTCACCTTATCACCGCCGCCCCAAAGGGCAATGTCCAGTGGATGAACGCCCCAGCCGGCAATAAAGCCCAGCGCATAATCGGAAACGTGCCACCATAGCCTATTAGAGCAGCGGTCCTTCGTGTAAGGCGTATAAGGGGCCGGCCCAAGCCACATATCGTAATCAAGCCAGTCCGGCTCGGGTACGGGTTTCGGCGAACCACCCGAAGTGCTGCCCGGCGACCATACGTTGATTGTATGGAGCTTTCCGATCCGCTCATTCAAAGCCAGCTCGCACGCAAAACGGAAATTCCGGCTGGACCGCTGCTGCGTGCCGAACTGGAAAACCGTAGCGTAGCGGTGACACGTCTCGCGCAGTGCCTGGTCCTCAGCAAGGCTCAAGCCCATCGGCTTTTCGAGATAGATGTCTTTGCCTGCCCTTGCCGCCGCCAGCGCCACCAGCACGTGCCAGTGGTCTGTGGTAGCGATTGAAACCACATCGATATCCTTGCGCTGCATCAGCTCGCGGAAGTCTTCGTATGTTGTGCAGTCATCGTTTTGGTAGTGCTTGTTCACCAGGTTCTTGGCCCCTTCTCGCGCCTGGGCTTTGAGGTCGCAGATCGCCAAAACGCGTGCATCCTTTTGGGCCAAAAAACCCCGCATCACCCCGCTACCTTGAGGCCCGACCCCGACGGCCCCAACTGTGATTCGCTCACTCGCCGCTACACTTCCAGCCTTGCCGACCGCCGAAGGCCGAATTACATACGGAAAACCTACAGCCCCAATAGCTGCTCCCGTTGCCTTTTTCAAAAACCGCCGCCGTGTAATTTCTTTATCCCGCTCCATAATCCAACTCCTTCGTATTGTAATTCTTAAAATTCGTATTGCCGTGGCGAAAAACGCAGTCGCTTGAGCAGTGTAACCAAAATGCCGGCCTCCGTCAAATTTTATTCCCGCGAAGGCGGGAACCCACGCTTTCTCTAACAGTTATTTTCTACGCCCCACCCTGCCATCCCAAAAACCTGCACGAGCATCAAAAAACGTATTTACCCTGCCCCAACTTTTGTTATACTGGGGTAAGAGAGCAAGTGTGTGGCTAAACTCACCTTGAAGGAATGAGGCACGAATGGACTCGCGAGTTATTCAGCTTACCCCGGCAGCCCACAAATACGGCAACCTAAACATACGCTCATGCGGCAAAGAATTTTTTCCCTCGGATGTTTTTGGCAGTTCATCTCGGACCAAAGGTCTTGGCGTTCCAATTACTCTGAAAGCCGAGGGCTTAGCTAACCCTATAAAGACTGATATTCCCACCGACAGAATCACAGGTAAACCACGCTGGATCTTCCGACAAAGAAAATGGTTGAAGCAATTCGCCCGGCGCCACAGCCTCAGGGTGGGGGATACGGTCATAATCGAACGGATTTCCAAAAGAACATACAAGATTGACATAAGTAATGGCAACGAAGGCTCTGACCCAACAGGCATCTGTCAACAAGCGACCGACAGAAATCTGTTTTCTACCGGTGTCGCGGACCGTGTGACCAAATTCCTTGGTGGACAAAGGCCCATCAAGGATGACAATATCAGATTGAAGGACCTTGATGCCAGAAAACTTAACATCTTGAAATCCCCGAAGAAAGGTGGATCTTCAACTGTTGACTCAATCCCGTATCTCAAGGAGCTTAATGTAAGAATCATTGAAAACACCCAGCCCATTCAGTTCACGCCAAACACGAATGAACCTATACATCGCTGGGCCTCCTACGTACAAGGATTTTCTGCTTTGTTCGTACAGACGATATTTAACCAATATAGGAGGATTTATCGAAGACCGGTCGTCCTCGATCCCTTTGCCGGCTGTGGAACCGTGCTCGCCCAAGCTAAATTTAACGGCTACAAATCAATAGGAACTGAGCTCAATCCTCTGCTCCAATTTATCGCACAGACAAAACTCAACTCGTGGGACGTGCCTCCGAATCAACTGCTCGAGACATACAGGCAAATGTCCAGGGACAAATCAAAGCCTGCGCCCTCTTTTATAAAGTCTACCTCTCAATTCCGAATGTCCGTGCTGCACAATTTGGAAATTATCAACGGTGGTATCGCGTCCATACCGGCGCGTACGGGAAAACAGGAAAAGATCAAAAACCTCCTCAAGCTCGCTCTTTCTGCAATTCTGATCGACTGTAGTAATCTAAAGAGAAGTCCCTGCCTCGGATATGTCAAAAACAAAATCGTAAAAGACTCAGCACCTTTCATCCTGTTCGGCCGGAAAGTCCAGGAGATTGCCGACGATCTACGCCTCGTCCAGTCTCAGTACAAGGATTTTCTCCAGACAGAGGGCAGGATTGTCTGCTCCAACGCAATGACTTTCAAGCACAGAAACAAGTTTGATTTAGCCATCACATCTCCTCCATATATGAACGGCCTGGATTATGTAATGAATTACAAAATAGAGATGGGATGGCTTGAATTTGTCCACAGTCAGAGGGACCTAAAGAAAATCAAAGACGATATGGTCGTTTGCGATAACGTCTCCAAGGGTCTAATCAGAAAATTCTATGCCACGCCTTCGACTTACACCAATCCGTGGATAGAACAAATAAAGACGGATATCGAAAAAAACATCGTCCGCAGAGGAGCTTACAGAAGACAGGACATGCCCTATATTGTCCACAAGTACTTTGATGATTTGTATAAGGTCATGAAGAATATCGCATCTTCTCTTAAGCCGGACGGAAGATTTATACTCGTGGTGGGAGACAGCCTAATTGCAGACGTGTACGTCCCCACCGACCTACTCATAGCAAGAATCGGATTAGATTTAGGCCTCAAGATAGAAAAGATCGAGAAGGCAAGAGAGAGACGTTCGGGCCAAATAAGAAGCTACAGACTGAGAGAATCAATAATCACTCTTCTGAAAAGATAGGCTAATGGCTGACCTCGAAATCGGATACCACGAAGACCCCGAGAACAGCAATGGGATAAGAAGGGCGCGAACAACAAAGCAAATCCGCTCTTGGCACATCCCTCGCTCAGTCAAAGCACTGAAAAAACTAAATGAAGAAATGGGTGAAGCTGCATTTCCTGGCAATTATATCTTATTTGACCGCATGAAGGCGTATATCGGTGAAGCCGGTAATATCTATGAGAGGATAAAAAACCACCTCAAAAATCCCGAAGAAAAAAATAAGAATTGGAGCAGCGCCCTCATTTTGAATGACGGCCGTCCCGCCACCCAATCCGATTTCAATGATACGGTTGTCCGGTTGGCCTTGGAACTTCACTTGATCAAGCTATTCAAAGCCAACAAGTATCAGGTTGTCTCTCAGGGACGGGAAACCTCTCTCAATCCAATACAGAAACAAATGGTTGGCTCCCTAATTGAAGAACTGAACTACTTTCTGCTCAAGAAGAATCTGATCACCAAGCCTCTCGAGGAAGAGGGTTTTGAGGAAGTTTTTGAGGATGAATTTAAAAAGTTGTTGGCTCATCATGGCAAGAATGTTCAAAAATGGACAGCTAAGGAAGCTATCATTGACGGACAGAAGATCTATATCCGCTCCGGCAGTCCCAAGCCTAAAGGCTGGCAAATTACCTTCCGAAACCGCTTTCTTAATTCGCTGCAAAAAGGCGAAGGGTACCTGCTGGTCTCACGTGGCGACGTTCTGCTAATTCCACTGAATGAGGTCCGAAAGGTGGTCACAGATACCAGCACGTATAAGCAAAACACCATAGACGTATACGTCGTCTTCACGAAGGAAAAGACAACTCTTACCTACAGCAAGAATGTTATAGATGTAACAGGCTACAAGCTGCGGAAGCGATAGCGAATGCAGTATCTCCTCATGTCGAACCTCGGAACTTGTCAATAACTGAGGTGCTTCACTTCCGCTGTATTCCAATCCCGCGAGTCAGCACATCTGCAACCGCCACAAGCGGTGAGTGTTCAAAAGCTGTAGCGCAGGCCGACGTAGATGTTTGTGTTGTTCTGGAATTCGGCGAAGAAGGAGTGTGGGTAATCGCCGAAGAAGATGTTTGCGCCGATTTCAACGGCTAAATTGTCGCTGGCCTTGTAGTGTAAATTCGGCCGCAGGTAAGCATCTTTGTCCGATGGTAAATAGTACGTAAACAGTGAGCATCGCAGATTCTGATTCATCAACAGCTTTGTCAAACACAGCGTCCAAACGTGCCTGAATTCGTCCCGGCCTGTGCTAAACATCAAGTTGCGCTTGTAGTCACCGAAATCGAGCATCTGCTCAACGTAATACTGCAAGCCCGCTATGAAATCTCTACCAATCTCCTGCGTATAGCCGACCAAGTACCGCATCTCAGAATTATTGATCAGCGGATTGTTCCCGCTGGTATCATCGCGCGAATCGTAGTATGAACCTATCCGGATCAAACCGAGGCGTGTAAGCAATATCGAGATTAGCCCAATCGCTGAACAGGCTGGCCTTGGCCGCATCGGACGGCGCCTTATAGTGCTTTGTTGAATAGCCCACGGTGTTTTCTCTCAAATCCATCTTGACACCCATACCATTTGTCAGAACTAATCCTTCACAATCCCGGAAAGTATCGCCAACTTGTCCCCGACAACCTTCCCTCCGTTACCCCCCCCCAATATTACTGCCGAACATTCCGGACATCAACCGCATATTTATCTTCGACGCATACACGTTTTCCTCGTCGTCTCTACCGACAGCCCGCGCTAACTGCAGGTATTCTGAGCGCCAAACCGACAGTGCTAACCGAGGCTCAAGGCCGGATGGGCTCACAAGCCAGCCTAACGTCCTATAATTTTTTGAATATTTTCCGTCTCTCACCACCTCGCTCCCTGCAGACCCAAACCTGTGTAAAATAGGCACTTAGTGCACTGTGACTCAACTGAGGACTGATAAGATTTGCACTTTCACCACTAAAGAATAGGCTTTTCTATAGTTTTTATCCTTGACAATTCCAAATTTGTACGGTTAAATTAGGACGGCAAGGCAAATTGGAGAGCCTTGCGTCAAAAGGATTTGGCTGAAAAGGGAGTGATGAAATGAAGGATTTATTTACGACCGGCGAGGCCGCCGAAGTCTGTAGGGTCAGTCAGCAGACAATCATTCGTTGTTTTGATTCGGGTCGACTGGAGGGCTTCCGCGTTCCAGGCTCGAAATTCCGCAGGATTCCACGCCAGAGCTTGATCAAATTCATGAGGGACAACAATATCCCTCTGGATACACTGGAGTCCGGCAAACGGAAAGTCCTTATCGTCGATGACGATGCCGAAATCGTCGAACTCATAGCCGACGTGCTGGCCCGGGACGGCAGATTCGAGACCAAGACTGCATCCTGCGGCTATGAGGCAGGGATAGCAACCGAGAAGTTCCGACCCGATCTGATACTGCTGGATTATATGCTGCCCGACGTGAACGGTAATGTCGTCTGCCAGACGATACGAAAAAATCCTGAATTCGAAAGCATCAAGATCATTATCGTGAGCGGGGTAGTAAAACAAGATGAGATCGACCAGCTATTGAAATCGGGTGCAGAAGACTTCCTTAAAAAACCGTTTAGCGTCACCGAACTTACGGACAAAATCACGGCTGCCCTGAAGATCTAACAAGAACGGCACAACTGTTCCGTGTGATTTGGAGCCTGGCGGCCAATAGAAACAACGGAGGATAGTGTCCCGCTGTGAGTGCCGAGTGAGCAGTGCCGACATAAAATGGCAAGGATGGCTGTATGCCGGAAACGAACGCTGATACAACAGTTGCGCAGCAGATAGAGCTCGCTATCGGTCGGCTCGACTCGCTTTCGACCCTGCCTTGCGTTGCGGTACAGTTGTTCTCCAAGATCCTGGAACCGCAGTTTTCACCCCCGGCCCTGGCTGATATTGTTGAATCAGATCCGGCGCTTACGGCCAAGATCCTTTCGCTTGCGCACGAGCAGGGTGTGAGCTTGCCGGATGAGAAGTTTTCGCTGCGCCGGGCACTCAACAGACTGCCCGCTGATTCAGTCCGCGATGCTATTTTGACTGTCAAAATCTCCGGAGCCATTGAACCCGACTATGGCTCTGACAGACCCGCAATCCTGCCCAAGAAAGATCTTATGCTTCATAGCCTTGCGGTCGCTTGCTGCGCTAAGCGTATCGCCGAAGTCGTGCCAGCGCAAGTGGAGCCGCAGTTGGCGTACTTGGCTGGTCTGCTGCACGACATTGGAAAACATGCACTCCAAGAGGCGATGCCAAAAAGCTTTGATAGTATTGTCGAAGAGGCAAAATCAACAAAGGCAAGCTCCTGCATTATCGAACACAAACGCCTTGGCGCCGACCACACGGTCCTCGGCAAAGGCCTGGCTCAAAGATGGCACCTGCCGGATGCAATTGGCCTTGGTATCTGGCTCCATCATAGTGACACTGCGACCATTTCTCAAAGCGTACTTGAAGCAAGGATAGCTCAAGTGGTCCAGTTGGCGGATTGCATAGCCCGGCAATCCGGCGTCGGTCAGTCCGGCAGCTACGATTCGCCTGAACCGATAGCTGAAATGGCGCAAGCACTTGCGGTTGACCTCGATGAACTGGAACAAATCCGGCAGGAGCTGCCTGCGACAGTTGCAGAAAAATCCAAAGTGCTGGGCCTGGATTTGCCAAATGCTGCAGCACGCTATTGCGACATTGCGCACGCTACTGCTGCGCAATTTGCCCGCAAACATAGTGAATTGTCACTCGAAAATCGTCAGTTGCAAACCGCGTCAACGCATTTGGATTTCACAACAGACTTTATGCTTGGCATAAACTCAGGCGATAGAGCGATTGATATAGCGGAGGACTTCGCAGCTCGGTGGCAAAGGTTCTATCAAACAGGTATGGTCTGTCTGTATTTAGTCCCGCCGGGCAGCCGACAACTCTTTGAAGCTGTCGTAGTGGAGAGCCTTGGGCAAAGCAGAAGAGTCATTTTAAGCTGCCCGGCAGACTCGGCGCCGTTGCCAGAGAAGATAAGGAGCAGCTTTGCAATTGTGGACGCCCGCGACAATGTTGATTGGCTGTTTGAACAGGTGGAAGTCGATTCTACGCGGGGCAGGGCTAAATTGCTGCCGCTATTGGCTGACGGCGAAGCCGTTGCAGCAATTGTTTTTGAGCTTCATTATCCGGCAGATGTGGAACTGTTTGAGGAGAAATTCAGGACAACCGCTTCGATTGCCGGGTCTATTTTGGCTATGGCGTTCGCTCGTCAAAGACAGGAACATTTTGCTGAGCGTTTTGTCCGGCTCATTTCAAAACCGAAGCAAGCGCAGCCCAACATCCGCGCCGGCGATTCGCTGAATGCGCTGGCGGAGATGGCAGCGGGCGTAGCGCATGAGCTGAACAATCCTCTTTCGGTGATTTCCGGGCGGGCGCAATTACTTGCTGACGCTGAAACGGACAACGAAAGAGGGCAAGCCCTGAGCCAGATTAAGGAAAAAGCCAGGGAGGTTTCTGCGATTATAGAGGACCTGATGAGCTTTGCGGAGCCGCGACAGCCACGACCAACCAAGACAGATATTAAACAGATGCTCGACGAGGCTATACAATTAACCAGCCAGAAGACAAATGTGGAACATATAAACGTCCAGATCGAAGTTGCGGAGGACGTCAAAGATGTTCTTGTAGATTCGGCGCAGATTGTATCAGCGATAGCAAATGTTCTTTGCAATTCTCTTGAATCTTATACAGACAAAATGGGGCCAATAAAGATCACCGCCGAGGCTGAGGGTGACAAACTCGTCAAATTTCAAATTAGTGACCTCGGCTGCGGAATGGACGCGGAAACCCTGCAAAAGGCAACCCAGCCTTTCTTCTCATCCAAGCCTGCGGGTCGAAAACAAGGGATGGGTCTTGCCTATGCTCAAAGACTCATCCAGCTAAATAAAGGCTCATTAGAGATAACAAGTGAGCCAGGCAGCGGAACGACCGTGACAATTCTGCTGCGTATCGCGTGATGCGTATTGCGTATCGCGTTGCAAATCAATTGCGGAGGACGTAGACAAGGCTGGCCATTGACGGATCGAAAGACTTTGGCTATTGTACGGAAGCATAGGAATAAGACATGGAGCTTTGTCGCGTACTTGAAAGGAGAAAATCAAGATGAAGAGACGGGAGTTTCTGGCAGCGGGTCTGGCTGGGGCAGCGGGAGCGAGTTCTCTTGCTATGGCAAGGGAAAGAGAAGGTAAAGGCAAACAGGAATACTTCGAGATGAGGCGATATCATTTGCTCAACCGGGCGAGAAAAAAGCAGCTCGATGATTTTCTGCGGGATGCTGGAATGCGCGCGATGAACCGGATAGGGATTCGGCCGGTCGGCGTTTTCAACGTGATGTATGGGCCGAACAGTCCTACACTTCACATTCTGCTCGTTCACAAGTCATTAGAGTCAGTGGTGCAGGCATCTTCGAGGTTGATGGCAGAGTTGGAGCCTTTGGACAGGGCGGCAACGTATCTTAATCTGCCGTTGTCGGAGCCGGCGTATGTGCGGTACGAAAGTTCGCTGATGGTTGCTTTTTCGCACATGCCGAAGTTGGAGGTGCCGGAGAAGAAGCCGCGAATCTTCGAGCTTAGGACGTATGAGAGTCACAGTATCAAGGCTGCGAAGAAAAAGATCGAGATGTTCAATGAAGGTGGAGAGATAGCTATATTCCGCAAGACCGGATTGCAGCCGGTGTTCTTTGGTGAGACCGTAATAGGGCCACAACTGCCGAATCTCACCTACATGCTGGTCTTTGAGAGCATGGCCGAACGTGACAAGAGATGGAAGGTGTTCGGCGGCGATCCAGACTGGAAAAAGCTCAGAGCGAACCCAGCTTATAAGGATACGGTTTCGAATATCACCGATATAATCCTGCGGCCGACCTCGTATTCGCAGATTTGATTAGAGCAAAGGTTGGGGTGTCAGCGGATTTCCTACTCGATAAAAACGGCTGAATACCAGTTCTGCTTTTCATCTTCGCTGCGAAGAGTCTTCAACGGCAGGCCGAAGCGATGAACCGTCTTAAAAACGTCGATCCCTACGCTCTGTAGAGCAGGCCGTGCCTTTTTGGGGTTGACACATTCTTCGCCGCGATGGCCTGCGCATTCACTGCAAAGAGTGCAGTCGTTCAGCGAAAAAACAAAATAGTAGCCCTTCAGAAAAGCCTCCCTTTCAATAGCAAAAGAAATGTCCTGTGAGACCTTTTTGCTCATCGAGTGAATGATGATTCCCCAAGAATATCTTTGAAATATTTCTTTGTATTCCCACGGTCTTAGGGAGCCCGGCCTTGAGGGACATGTGTGTCCTTTGCCCCAATCGCTACAGCCAAACATGCACTTTAGTATAGTGCGCGGGTCAAAAACTATGTCCTCTATTTTGAAAGCCACAGCGTGGTCGGCGTCGAGCTTTAGCGCCATGTCCGTGAAATGCTTCTGGTCTTTTTGTGCACCTTCTTTCATAATATTGTAGTTGTCATTATAACGTAATCAGACGACGGGAACAACAAGACAAAAGGCGTTCTCAAGTTCACCTGCAACACACGTAGTTGCGCACTTTCTGCGTGTGGTGACGAAAAAACTGCGAGGCCTATTGCGAGGCAGCAGCGTTTGTGCTTTACTATGAAATCATGGCAAGTGGACTTTTCGACCTGTCAGGCAAGATAGCGCTGGTTACCGGGGGCAGCAGAGGTATTGGCCTTGCGGTAGCTAAGGGCCTCGCGCAACACGGGGCTGACATTGCGATCGTGGCCCGCACCAAGAAGCAACTTGAAGAGGCCAAGAAGCAAATTCAGGCCGGCACGGGCAGAACGGTGTGGACATTCGCGTTTGACCTGGGAAATACTAAGGCCATAGAGGGCCTTTTCGAGGACATAGTCGCAGAAACGAAGGGTGTCGATATCCTTATCAATTGTGCGGGGACTACCGCCCGAGCGCCGGCTGAAGATGTTGAGCTGGATAATTGGAACCAGGTCATTGAAGTGAACCTGACTGCCGTGTTTGTAATATCACAGGCATTCTGTCGGCATCGAAAACAGGCAGCTAAGGGTGGTAAGATCATTAGTATCGGCTCGTTGCTGTGCCAGGCGGCGCGGGCCACAAACGCACCGTACGCGAGCAGCAAAGGCGGCTTGCTTATGCTGACGAAATCGCTGGCGGTAGAGTGGGCAAAATACAGAATCAGTGTGAACGCTATCGGGCCGGGCTATATCACTACGGGGCTTACGAAACCGCTGTGGACCGACAAAGAATTTGACAGATGGGTCCTTTCGAAAACTCCTCTCGGAAGGTGGGGACAACCGGACGACCTTGTGGGCACAGCAGTCTTTCTTGCCTCAAGTGCGAGCGACTTTATCACCGGACAAATCGTATATGTTGATGGCGGCTGGCTCGCTATGCTATAGCGACTCGAACTTCACGAAAAACTTCTTAGGAGACAATCGGTATGAGTGCGAAAAAATGGAAAGTTCTGCATACAGGCTGTTTGCTGGTCGTGGTTTTGCTGCTGAGCACCACGGCTGGTGGAGCTGCGAGAAATGAACGCAAGCTGGTCCTGAATGCCCGCAGCCGAGTGGAGGCATCAGAGGGCAGCGGCAAATTCAGGGTGGTCTGTAAGAAGCTCGAATGGGAGCCCTCGCAGACGGCTATTATCATTTGCGACATGTGGGACGAACACTGGTGCAAGGGTGCTACCCGCAGGGTTGCAGAGTTGGCGCCGCGGATGAACGAGGTCGTTTCAAAAGCGCGTGATAAAGGCGTGCTGATAATCCATGCGCCCAGCGGGACAGTGGAACACTACAAAGGTCATCCTGCCCGCAAGAGGCCGCAGACCGCGCCGAAAGCGGCAAACTTGCCAAAAGATGTTGTCAAATGGTGTAATTGGATTGATGAGGAAGAGAAGAAAATCGGGTACCCCATCGACCACTCCGACGGCGGGTGCGACTGCGAGCCGAAGTGCAAACAGGGCTCACCGTGGCGGAAGCAGATTGAGACCATCGAAATACACAACGAGGACGCCATCAGCGATTCGGGTGTGGAAATCTGGAATCTGCTGGAACAGCGGGGCATAGAAAATGTCATCGTGATGGGCGTACATACGAATATGTGCGTGCTCGGCCGACCTTTTGGTTTGCGAAATATGGCGCGATACGATAAGAACGTGGTGCTGGTTCGGGACCTAACCGATACGATGTACAACTCACGGATGCGGCCGCATGTCAGCCATTTTACCGGCACCGACCTGGTGGTTGAGCACATCGAGAAGTACGTTTGCCCGACGATCACGTCAACAGCATTTACCGGCAAGCCGCAGTTCTGTTTCAAGAACGACAAACGTCCACGAGTCGTCTTCATCTCTGCTGAGAGCGAGTATGGAGCGGCAGATACACTGCCCGGCTTTGCCCATGAGCTCAAGACAAAGTACGGCCTGTATTGTGAGATACTGCAAGGCAGTACAGACAGGCAAAGCAAGGAACGCAATTACATATCGGGTATGGAGGCGCTGACGAATGCCAACTTGGCGGTGCTCTTCGTGCGGCGCAGAGCCTTTCCAGCCGAGCAGATGAAATACTTCCGTGATTATCTGGAGAGGGGAAAGCCACTTGTTGCACTGCGGACCGCGAGCCACGCATTTGATACGCGCGGCAACACACCCGATGGCCATGCTGAGTGGCGCGACTTTGACCCCGAGGTACTGGGCGGGAACTATCACGGCCATCACGGCAGTGGGCCTATAACCACCGTCACTGCGGCACGCGGCGCCGAAGACCACCCGATACTTGCGGGTGTTAAGCTGCCGTTTAAGAGCAGCGGCTCTCTGTACGAAACGAGCCCACTGAACAAGACAGCAATGCGGTTGTTGATTGGCACAATTCCGGACAAGGAACGCGAGCCGGTTGCGTGGACCAATATGTACAAGAAGTCCCGAATTTTTTACACATCTCTTGGCTGTGTGGATGACTTCGATAATCCGCAGTTTCGCAAGCTGCTAATCAACGCGGTGTTCTGGGTGATGAACAAGCCAGTACCAGAAGCCAAAGCCGGTATACCAATCAAACGATAATCGCCGGCGCGGGTGCTACAATCGCATTGCCTGCTGAGCGCGTGCGGGTTTGCTGGATCGCTTGTCGCAAAACGGCTATCGGCTTGCGTATAAGGTGCAGCGGGACCTACGGAAGCCGTAATTTTACGGAAAATTTACTTTATTATCTGTCAACCGAGAGGCTACGATAGACGTCTGTAGTAATAGTTGGAGCAGATAGCCTCGATGCAGAACACAGACAAAAGCCTAATCGACGCCCATCTTAGGGGCGATAGGACAGCGTTCGGCGAGCTTGTGAGCCGATATGGGGATAGCGTGTTGGGATATTTGATGCGAATGAGTCGCGATCGAGAACAAGCAGAGGACCTC
>DAOWID010000321.1 GCA_030641115.1 Planctomycetota bacterium
ATACATTCATCAGCAAAAAATATCACGCAACGTGCCGTCGTCCATAGGTTTGTTCAAATTTGACTGCATTAAGGATATCCTTTTCGCTGACTTCATATAAATCGGCTACCAAGGCAGCGTTTTTCGTGTTGGCATAATACTGATTGGCGATAACATATGTGGTTACCGCTGTGTTTTGAATCGTGGGCTTACCCATGCTTATAGATGGGTCTACAACTATGCCGTTAGCGATTCTCCATCGGTGCGCGAGTTTGGTTACCTTGCTGTAATCAATGTGGTCAAGCTTTTCCTTAATGTGAAGGAAAAACTGTTGGCGTGAAACCACATCGCTTAATTTCTCTTCACCAAGTCTGTTGGCGGCAGCGATGAAAATACGCTTTCCATCTGTGTACAGGTCGCTATGGCAAAACGGGTGCTCGGTATTCAAGTCCTTCTGTAGCAAGGTGTGGGCACGACGTACAATCCGCATTGGCACATTATGCCGAAGCCTGAATTGGCCAGCAATCAATACATCTATTAAGTCAAGAAAGCTAACTGCGTAGTCGTCATCCACAGATTGATAGTCTGATTGGAAAACAGGGCCGCGACCAACACCGTCTGAGCGATGTTTTAACCATGTTCTAACCGTGCTTGGATGCATCTGGGTCAGTCTTGAGACCTCAGCCAGCGTGTATACGCCCTGCCCAATCATGGTCATATCCCCCTTTATATTAAACTCTTTTCAATATTATATAGCATTATCGACAAAATGAAAATATTTATTGAGGACAGTCACCATTTTTTATGCACTGTGCCCAGGCATTAACAGGTGCCTGCGCCTAGTAAGCTAGTTTAGGCACAACTATGTCGCCAGTCTCGGCCTGCACGTCGTCTTAGTGCCGGCTCACACTGCGTTTCAATCAGCATCGTATCGCAGCCGATTCGGGCTGGTGATAGCGCGTTGCTGCTGCGAAGAAACCAAGAAACGTCCGCGTATCAGTATCATATATACTCTTTAGAGTGGGATTTGCAAGGAAAAAATTCGTATTGCGTATTGAGTATATCTTATCGCGGATTGGGATTCCGCATCTCACTTCAACTGCGCTCAGGACAGGTCTCGTATGGATTCCTGGCTGCGCAGGAATGACAGTCTTTTCAATAGATTCCTCGGCTCCGCTGCGCTGCGCTCGGAATGACGGCGGGGAATGACATGCGGAGGATAGCTTACGCCACCACTTAACCCGGCGTAGCCGGAACCAAACAGGGGTGGATAAAAGGCTGACGCCTCAAGGAAACCACCTTCTGCTCATCAGCATCCATCTGATTCGGACGACCGCAATCTCCCTGCCCACCCTCTTTCGAGGGAGGGAGATTGCTTGTTCTGAAACTAAAAAGCTTCGCTGTTGCTGCCGGGCTGATCAAACGCCACGCCAAATAACGACCATTTGGCACGTCGTTTGAAGCATCCCTCGGTTTGGCAACATCGAATCATCCATGCGCTATCAAAGCTGATATCGTCTCCGATAACAAACTGATTTTTTCTTCACATAGCCTATCAACCGCGTAAGGGATCTGTGCGTGGGTGCAATTCCGGTCGGCCCACCCTTGCCGAGGAGAATAAGAGGAGCCGCTTGGCGGGCTGTTTCTGTCTTTTCATCAGCCCAGCTTCGGTAGGTCAAAGAAATCCCTGGCAGTGGCGGTTGTACGTTCTGCGAATTCGTGCAAGCTTACTTGTTTCAATTCGGCTAAGAATTTGGCGGTGTGGACCATAAGGGCCGGCTCGTTCGTCTTCTGCTTTCGCATCGGCTCGGGCGACATATAGGGACAATCGGTCTCAAGCATCAATCTATCAACCGGCACAACCTCGGCAGCTTGGCGGGTCTTTTGAGCATTCTTGAAAGTGACTACGCCGGTGAATGAAATGTAAAAGCCATGATTGAGAACGATTCTTGCCTGCTCAGGCGAGCCGCCGAAACAATGAAAGACTACTTTTCTGACGCCTGAGCCGAACTGATCCAGAGCATCCATCGTCGCATCGAAGGCCTTTCTGCAATGTATAATAACGGGTAGGTTGAGGTCGGCGGCGATTTTTAGGTGCTGAGCAAAGGCTCTTCTCTGCTGCTGGTACAACGAACGATCGTAATGAAGATCGAAGCCCGTTTCACCGATGGCCACGACCTTTTCATGCTGCGCCAGCCTTCTCAAATCTTGGATTGTGTCACCGGTAACATTTTTGGCATCGTGCGGATGGATCGCGACGGCGGCGTACACGTTTTCAAATCTTTCGGCAAGCTCGATCGCTTTGGCGCTGTCCTGTGGGTCGGTCCCTACGGTTATCCACTGGATGACGCTCGCGGCTCTACTGCGGGCGAGGACGCCATCGATATCTCGAGCCAAATCATCGAAGGTCAAATGACAATGTGTATCAATCAGTTGCATTGTTACTACGGTACAAACGCATTTTCGTAATGTCTTATCTGTGGGCGGCGGGTTTGGCCGAGTACTATGGCAACGACATCAAAGCGAAAGGGCCTGCCTTCTATATTGTGTGTAGCAAGAAAATACCGTGCGGTCCTGAGCAATCTGGCTCTCTTGGGATGTGTGATGGATGCTTCGGGCGGGCCAAAGGTCTCATCGGCTTTGGTTCTGACCTCGACAAAGACGATGGAGCTATCAGTATCGACCATAATAAGGTCGATTTCGCCGGATTCGCAGGAGAAGTTGGCGGTGAGCTTTGTGAGACCTTTACTTTTTAGAAACCGTTCACAGCGTTTCTCGCCCCATCGGCCGAGCAGCGTCCGATCAGCTAAGAGTCTGCGTCTGTTCAGTAGCATATCGCGTCCGGTGGTCCGTGTCTCGTGTCTCGTATAAATGCGAAAGTCGAAATTCGAAATTCATCCTTCGTAGTACTACGGAGAATGGGCAAATTCAAGTGACCAAAATTCAAAATTTTAGACATTTTGGTTATTTGGACATTCGAAGTTTTGTATTGTTTAGCTGCGTCGCCCCTTCGGCAAGCTCGGGACAGGCGTACCGGCGACGGCTAAACAACCTGCGGTAAAACCGCAGGCTAAATATTCGTGACATTGCTTCACTTCTCTCGCAATGACGATTCACAATGCGTCGCCGGTACGGCGACGGCTAAACGACCATTATTTTGAGACGGTGTGGTCGCTGTGCCGCTGAGCGAGCCTGACGGCTTTGCCGGTTCGCTTGCGGAGGTAATATAGTTTTGCCC
>DAOWID010000110.1 GCA_030641115.1 Planctomycetota bacterium
GCTGCCTTCAAAAGGGCAAAAGACAACGTCAAAGGGCATTGTGCTATCTGTGTTATGTGGCGTGCTAATGGGCTTTTTCTACCGCTGGGTCGCGGATTCGATGCCGGCTGACCTTGCAGACCTTGGTCTGGCAAGTGAAGCTGGGAAGCTGACACCTTATACGGCGCTGGTGCTTTTCTCTCTTGGCCTTTTTGCCTCCAACTTTGTGTTCAATACAATCGTGATGGTCAAGCCGTTTGCTGGTGAGCCGGTGCCGTTTGGCGATTACTTCAAGAAAGGCAATCCCCGGCTACACCTTGTCGGTATCGTGGGAGGGATTATCTGGAGTGTTGGAATGTCGTTCAGCATTCTTGCTGGAGACTCTGCCGGATATGCAATTTCCTATGGTTTGGGACAGGGCGCGACAATGATAGCTGCGCTCTGGGGCGTGTTTATCTGGAAGGAGTTCATATCGGCACCAGCCGGTACAAACAGATTGCTCGCTCTTATGTTTGCATTTTACATAGTTGGCCTGACCCTGATTATCACAGCAAGACTTGCATAACAAATAAGGTGGGTGGAGCTTTATATAGCTCGTGACATTATAGGCACAGCCTCAGACAAGGAAACTCCTGTTGACCTTATCACAGCGGAAACCCTTAAATGACACCTGCGACCGACAAGACACTGCTGACGGCATCCGGTATAAACAAGACATTTCCGGGAGTGCAGGCGCTTTCTGACGTGCAGTTCGATCTGAAAGAAGGCGAGGTCCATGCTCTGGTGGGAG
This sequence comes from Planctomycetota bacterium, assembly GCA_030641115.1. Lineage (GTDB taxonomy): Bacteria > Planctomycetota > Phycisphaerae > Sedimentisphaerales > Anaerobacaceae > DAOWID01. The sequence continues at coordinate 770 of DAOWID010000110.1, forward strand.
AGAACGGGGCCGGCAAAAGTACGCTGGTCTGCATCATAGCCGGTGTGGAGAGGTCGGACTCGGGCCAGATGCACGTTTATGGGCAGCCCTATCAGCCGCAGGGCAGAGCAGATGCCGAAAGGCACGGCATCCGGATGGTAATGCAGGAGCTTCATCTGATAGCTAATCTGACCGTTGCGGAGAACATCTTCATCGAGAGACTTCCCAGCAGATTTGGGTTCATAGACTATCAGAAGCTGAACCGCGCTGCACGAGAAATCATGCAGGAGGTCGGGCTTGGTGATATTGACCCCTCTGTACCGGTAAGGTCGCTTGGAGTTGGGCAGCAGCAGATGGTCGAGATAGCAGCGGGGCTGTCGCAAAGCTGCCGGATACTTGCGCTGGATGAGCCAACCGCCTCGCTTACAGATAAAGAGATAGAGCTTCTTTTTGGCCAGATCGAGAAACTTAAGGCTCAGGGCGTCGGCATCATCTATATCTCCCACCGCATCGAAGAGGTCATTCACATCGCCGACCGTGTCACTGTGCTGCGAGACGGAAAGGTCGTCTCAACTCGGCCGACGAGCCAGCTAAAAATCACCGACATCATTCGTATGATGGTGGGCCGTGACTTGCAGCATGAGCATCTTCGAGGCGCTGGGGAAGTGGGTAAGGTGGCTCTTTGTGTAGAGGGGCTTACTCTCGGTGATAAGGTCAAAGATGTCAGTTTCGAGGTTTGCCGGGGTGAGATACTTGGCTTCGCGGGATTAATGGGTTCGGGCCGCACCGAGACGATGCGTGCGTTATTCGGGGCAGACCACGCTGAAGCCGGGCAAATCTATCTTCATGGGTCAAGTGCGCCGGCAAAAATCCGCAATCCCCACGATGCGGTTCGCAACGCTATGGCATTTCTCACCGAGGATCGCAAGGGACAGGGCCTGCTGCCGGCACTGGCTGTCCGCGAGAATATCTCGCTGGCCAGACTGCGGGATTTGTGCCGATTCGGCTTTATAAATACGTCCGAGGAGCGAGCCGTGGCCAGGCAGTATATCGATGCCCTATCAGTGCGGTGTGCGTCCACTGAGCAGACGGTCAGTGAGCTAAGCGGCGGCAACCAACAGAAGGTCGTCATCGCGAAGTGGATATTCAGGGACTCGGATATTCTCATATTCGATGAGCCGACGCGAGGCATTGACGTGGGGGCCAAGTTCGAGATATACCATAAGCTGGCAGACCTGGCGGAAAAAGGAAAGGCGATAATCTTCGTTTCATCGGACTTAAAGGAGCTTATGGCCGTCTGTGACCGAATCGCGGTGATGTCAGCGGGCCGCCTTGTGGCAACATTCAGCCGGGATGAGTGGAGCCAGGAAAAGATTATGTCGGCTGCATTCAGTGAGTATGTCACGGGCTAAGTGCCTATCCGAATAACTTCTGGCAATTACTTGTCATTCCTTCGGCAAGCTCAGGACACCGTCTGAGGCGAAGCCGAAGAATCTGGCCACTGCAGGGATTACAGCATGTTCGTGCAAGGGTTTGCTATGGCCAGATGCTTCGCGTTGCTCAGCATGACAAAGGCTGAGGCGTTATTCGAATAGGCTCTAAACGCTCTGTTTGTGTTGTCTCACCGTCTCAGTCTTAGAAATGCTCTATAGTCATCAGTTTCCTATCTTGAGGAAGATTTCTGTTGCGGAGGAATAACGCATTGCGTCTATGCCACAAAATCTTCGCTGCTTTATCCAGACTGTGCCGCTTAACCTTCTTTCTCACGTTAGTCCAGTTGGATTGACAGCAATTACAGACATCACGCTGCTTGTCGTACCACCAAAGCTGAAAGCCATTGAAGGAGTGATATTGGTCGTCTTTGACGCCTAAAACACACTCAGTATAAAGCAATTGCTTTATTTGAGATTTGTCTGCGACACCTATTTTTCTCATCTCTTGGTCCCCCTGACAAGTTGTCAACGTCTTAGCTGATATTTTCGTCTTCACTTCTGTAAGGCACTTCACGACAGAAAGGTAACGCACTCTATTGCACTTTTCCTAATACGGCGATGCGTACGTCTTTTCGTCATGTCGCCCCGTTCCTTTCATTTCGGCCATATTCGCAACTCAGGTTGCGCCTACTCTATATGACGCACGAGCAGCACGAACTTATGTAAAAAGTTTGCAAAAAATTGATTTTCCAACACCGCACTTTTTCCTGCCACCATCGCTGTATCCGCCGACAGGCAGAGACGTGGGCGGCATGGATCTCAGGCAGGCACCGCTCTCAGGTTAGGTTGAATCGCCGGACGATGAGGACACGGCCATCCCCAAGCTTGGACCCCGCTCAGCGGGGCTCTTGCGCTTGAGGCTGCCACACGATCTTCAGTCTTATTGGGTGGCAGCCTCAAAGCCGTAGGCTTTGGGGATGGTGTTATTCTCCGGCTAAACACGTACCTGGCCGTGGGGCCCCACAGCCCGTCTGTCATTTGAGATTCGCCAATGGTGGTCCAGGCACCCGTGCAGGCTATTCTGATCAGAAACCGTAGACAACTCTTAGCTGTGTATTAGTCGGTATGCTGGGATACCATTCACCTCTCGGACCTATGAAGCCTGGGCCACTTCTTCTTAGCTTTACAGATGTTTTGGAACCGTTGGAGTTGGTGATCCAGACGATAACGCTTGTATGCTCAACCGGCGTGGGATGTGATCTGACAACGACAGTTGGGCGTGGATTTACCACGATGTGCCTTACGCAAGGATGTCTTACGACATTCACGTGATGGCAACGGGGCCAAATCCGGACAAATCTATGGTGATGGGGGCCTGTGACAACGACCTTCCTGTGGTGCGGGCTAACATGAACGCTTCTGCTGTGAACCGGACGAATACAGACTCGGCACCCAATAGGGTGCGCAATCGAATGTGCCCGTCTGAAGGCCGAGTGTACAACTATCGTGCCTCCCTGGACATCACCTACAAACGACGACAAAACGGCTCCAACTACAATTGCCGGAATAAATCTTTGCCTTAACATCGTATTTCCCTTTCCTTGACGAGTTACGGCTTCTTGAACAATCTCTTACTTCAGCCAGAGTTGTTCGCTGCTCTCTATTTATATAAGGCATCTAACAGCAAGAAAGGTAACATACTTTTTCGTAGACTATATGAGTTCTGCAAAATTGCAGGTTAGGCATATATTATTTAAGAAAATCCGTTTTTTATTTTCTTGAATAATCGCTTGACTATTTGTTAAAGAACAATTTACTGTTTAACAAGAAAAAAACAAAAAACGATTCTTTCTTGTCAAAGTATGCCTAACCTGCAATTTTGCAGAAGCCTTTTGAAAGAGGCTAAGCAGGGAGATTGTCCGCCGCAGGCGGATGCGAATCCGATGGATGTTTATGAGCCCAAGGCGGTTTCGTTGAGGCGTCAGCGTTTAATTCAAACCTGTTTGGTTCCGGCTCGACCGGGTTAGGATGGAGAGAATGAGTGTGAGGAGTCTTGCGATGAAGGTTCCGTCCTACACATAAGGTAACAAGACGGAGTTCTCACGATGCAGAAAAAGCCGAAAATTCCAGGCTGGAAAGACAAGACCCTTTTTACCCCTGGTCCGCTGACCACAAGTCGGACCGTCAAGCAGGCTATGCTGCGGGACTTAGGGTCCCGCGATGTCGAGTTCATCAGCTTGGTAAAGGAGATCAGACAAAAACTCGTGGAGGTCGGCCAAGCCAACCAAAATGACTACACAGCCGTAATCATGCAGGGCAGCGGCACGTTTGGCCTGGAGGCGGTCGTCTCATCTACCGTCCCGCCGGACGGCAAAATGTTAGTGATTATCAACGGGGCTTACGGCAAACGCATTGCTAAAATCGCCTCTATCCTTAAGGTTGATACCGTAACGCTCGAATACCCCGAAAACACAACGCCGGGCCTTCAGGAGATTCAAGATACGCTAAAAGCCGACGCAAACATCACCAATGTCTCAGTTGTACACTGCGAAACGACTACAGGAATTATCAACCCCATAAAGGAAATCGGCAGAATTGTTGCCAAATCAGACGCCAAATATTTCGTCGATGCCATGAGCAGTTTCGGTGCAGTGCCTGTTCATCTTGCGCAGTGCAATATCGATTACCTTGTCTCCTCCGCGAACAAGTGCATCGAGGGGGTCCCGGGTTTTTCATTTGTCTTATGCAAACTCAGTTCTCTAAATGAAACCGCTGGCTACGCGCGCAGCTTGAGTTCTGACCTGCTGGATCAGTATCAGGGCTTCGAGAAGAACGGCCAATTCCGTTTCACACCGCCGACGCACGCACTGGCCGCGTTTCGCCAGGCTTTAGCTGAGTTAGAGGCCGAGGGCGGCGTTGCCGGCAGAGCCAAGCGCTACCGCAAGAACTATGAAACCCTCATTGCCGGCATGCGTCAGATGGGATTCAAAGAATACCTGCGTCCGGAAGATCAGGGCTATATCATCACTTCATTCTTATACCCCCAAGATGATAACTTCCGCTTTGACGAGTTCTATGAACGACTCAACGAGAAGGGCTACGTCATTTATCCGGGCAAGGTCAGCAACGCGGACTGTTTCCGCATCGGGAACATCGGTCGGATTTTTGAGCCGGACGTCCGTGCCCTTCTCGCCGCTATCCGGGAGACAATCAGGTGATCGAAAGCGTGGGACTCATAACCCAAATGTTCCACTTTACGGCGTGCTAATAATTGGTCGTTATCTTATGACATAGGAATAATGATTCCAATAGCCTTTTCGGTTCCAGCTACGCGGGGTCAGGCTGTCAGAAAAAGTATTGTGGCCAAATGGCCACAGTATGAGTAATGTGTAGGGCCGCGTCAAAGATGGTGCCAAATCGTCTTTTATTTGGCGACAGCTTTGATCGGCCCGGCAGCAGAGGCGAAGCTTTTTGTTTTCAGAACAAGCAATCTCCCTCCCTCGAAGAGGGTGGGCAGGGAGATTGTGGTCGTGCGAATGAGATGGATGCTTATGAACAAAAGGCGGTTTCGCTCAGGCGTCAGCGTTTTATCTAACCCTCTTTGGCTCCGCCTACGCCGGGTTAGCAGCGGACGCGACAAACCAATCAAAAAAGCCGTTCGGCTTTCCAGCGTTGTCCTTGACTTACTACTTCATCGCCTGCCAGATCTCGACCCCGGAGAAGTTGGCCGCCCCGCCGGCACTCGTGATATCTATTACGCCGTCAGTGACGGTCGTCATCCACGGTCCTAACCGACGCCATTGACCTTCAATGCCGCTGTAGTATTCTTGCACAACCTTGCGACCTTCCAGAGAGATGCTGAACGTCTCGGGATTATTGTCCTCCCAGAGATATGCACACACGGCGTATTTACCGCGCGGCACGCCGGTTACTTTGATGCGCGCCTGGCGGTTCCATCGAAACGAATGAATCATCCCGCCCCGGGCAGCATCTGTCGGTGGCCGCAGACGCACATCAGGACTGTTCACCGCGCGATCTTTGCAGGCAAAGTTGGCCGCATTGTCCCCTTCCCACTTATTGCCGTCGATCGTAACAGCCGGGCCGTTGAGATTGATGCCGCGATAGAATTTCCATTTCCCCGTCTTGGCTGAAGGACCGCTTAGCTTTTTGATAGGCGTGGTTAGATACTCCGCCTCGGGCCCGACCTCGGCCGGTGCTTCGACCCGCTTGCCGCTGGCTTTGAGTATCACCCGCCGGTACGCTGTCAGCGGTGGTTTGCCGGCATCGATCGCTTCTAAGATAACGTGAACCGTCCTGCCCGATGCATTCTTTGGCACCGTCACGACAGCCTGCGCGGAATTGCCTCCACGAATTGGTGCATCGGCCCAATAACTACCCGCTTCTTTGTAGACCCACCATCTGTACGAAAGTTTATCGCCGTCCGGATCCGATGACCCGGTCGCGCTCAACTTGACTTCTCGGCCCGGATCGACATTGATATTAAGAACCTTTTTAGTCTTGTCGCCGTTACACACGGCCACCGGCTCGTGATTACATTTGTCATACGCCCTCACGCACCAATCCATACGTGCTTCGAAGGAGTTCTGGTATGCTTGCCGCCAGCGATGGATCGTATAAAGCATGTCTCGCCGATTTCCTCTCCAATCCTCAGCAGGGACATACTCGTTGTTGCCCCGTCCGCTTCGCTGGAACCGACCGCCCCAGTTGCCCCATTCCGGATGCTCCGGGTCGCTTAGCCCATCCGGCAGCACATAGAAAAACGAAGGCGTGTCACCCTCCTTGACACCAGCCTTGCCCGCTGCCTTCGCCGGGTACACAGACCCGAGCGGACCATGTCCGGTGCGAACGTGCTTCTCCAGCCAGGCAGGTGACACGATCTCCTGATCGCCCTCCTTCCAGATGCCGCGAAACAGGCTCCTCGAAAAAATCCAGAACACATCCGGGTGATTCTCCTTGACCCAACCGGCCGTGCGGTCCTGATCGGCAATAGAGTGCACGCGGATCTTCCGCTTCAAAGCTGCGAGCTGCTCAGCAGAACGTGTCCGTTGGACCTTCCATATCGCCTGCGCAAGCTCGCGCGGTCCACCCCAGATAGAAAACCAAACCTCTCGAGGATCATCCTTTTCCAGAACTTTGATGATCCAATCCGATGCCTCTGAGTCCATTCCCCGTCTGACCTTGTGTGGATCGCCGTTGTGACCATCCTTGATGAGGCTTATCAGGTGTTCACGAGATGGATAGTCGGCTCGGTGCTTCCTCAGATTAGGCAGGACTTTACCGTAAGCATCAACAATCTCTCGGATCAGGTCGGGCCGCGTCTTTTCATAGTGTCCATGGCCAAAACCCGTGCACAGTCCTTCGACATCAAAGTCACAACTGTAAAGCACGAACCGCACCATCGACTGCCGATCATCTGGGTCCCCGCCGATATCCGTCATTATAACCATCCGAGGCTTGTTCACTGCCGCCTCACAAGCTGGCAAAAATACCAGAAAAAACATGATTGACAACACTATTCGTTTCATCTTGATTCTCCTAATCCAAACCTACCAAATGATCTCTGCTTTGGTAGGCTGAGGATTCCTCAACAACAGACCATAAGCATTGAGGATCATACCGGATGTGCAGAAACCGCACTGAAGAGCATCGTGCTTTATGAACGCCTCCTGAATTGGATGCAGTTTCCCATTCTTTCTCAACCCCTCGATGGTAAGAACCCCTTTACCTTTGATGCTCCTGACCGGAATCACACACGACCGGACGGCCCTATCGTCAACTATAACAGTGCAGGCACCGCACAGGCCTTTTCCACAACCATATTTTGTTCCCGTCAGACCCAGGTCAGTGCGCAATACCCACAAAAGCGTCCATTCGCCGTCTGTAGTTAAGCTCACCCACTTGTCATTTAGCTTGAAGGAAATAGTCTCGTTCATATCGAATCCTCTCTTGTTCCAGATTACAGACTAATGTTCGATTAGCAAATCTAAGCATGTTTTGGTAGAACTGTCCAGAAGGATCTCGGTAAAGGGCAGCTCGGCAGAGAAAGCCCTGCCCAGAAAACCGGCAGCGCCCGATCCTGTGCCTCGCCGACGGCCGTTCGGTGGCGGGGTGATTTGAAAAAGGAAAGCATCTGGCTTTTGTAACCGTTTACGGGGCAAATATGCCATTTTATGTCATTGCGAGGTCCGCCTTTGGCGGGCCGCGGCAATCTCAATCGTTACATTTTAGATTGCTTCGTCGCAAAACTCCTCGCAATGACCCTGAGAACGCAACTTATACGCTGTGAACAGTTACTTTATTAGTTTGTATTGGCCGGGCAGAGCTGGTATTCTAATGAACAGAAAAAGTGTACGAATGTAGCTGAACTAAATATAAGAAACTCCCCGTTTATAGGAGGCAGACATGAGGCATACAGAAAAAACATCGCCAAAAATGAAAGTCGCGAACGTCATCAGTGGGCCGACTGGAACGTGTAACCAAGACTCAACAATCACGCGTCGGCAGTTTCTGCACGCAGGCGCCGCTATCAGCCTGACTGCGGCGGCTGGGTGCTCATTGCACCGTGCAGCTCTTGTCGGGGATCAGGCAAACCCAGTTCAGGCTCTCGATATGCGCCTTGGGGCGAGCGACCTTATCGTGCAGCCTGTACTTACGTATGACGTTTCCCATCGCCGGGAACGCAGGAGCTGGCGAAATTGGGGTGGTGTGCAGACCGAGGAGGCTGCGGAGAAGGAAGCGGCCCGTGTCACTCGCGAGTTGAAGGAGCTCTGCAGCTCGGCCAACTTCGGAGCACGCGCACTACCGCTTGTCAAGATAGCCAACAGGGAACAAGTCGGCGGTCTCAAAGGTGTCGAAGCCGATGTCCTGATTGTGTACGCCGCCGGCAGTGGTACGAACACACTCAACGCACTTGCCGCCCTCAACAAGTCAATGATCATTTTCGTCAGGAAGCACTCGAAACCATATTACCTATGGGATGAAATTGTCCACTCTAGGTTCTTGCGAAGCCACACTGACAATTTAAGTCAGCCCAACGCGGATTTCAATGACGTAGCTGTGGATGACAACGAGGAGATACTCTGGCGGTTGCAGGCGCTCTACGGCTTGAAGAACATCCTCGGCCGCCGGATAATTTGTATAGGGGGACCAGGCGGCTGGTCCTTTCCCAAGGCTCCGGAGCTGGCTCGCGAGCGCTTCGGGCTCGATATGGTGACCGTTCC
>DAOWID010000359.1 GCA_030641115.1 Planctomycetota bacterium
GAAAATACAAACAGTACCGGAGCTGTCACGGCAGTAGCAAATAATTCGGCACCGCGTTCGGATTGAACGATGTCTAAGAATATATATGTCACAATACTTGTTACAAGATAGTTGCCAAGGTTAGTGCCAATCAGTGTTGAAAGAACAAGGCCGGAGCTGTCGTGCATGACCCTGGCCAGTATCAGTGACGACCATCGCCGCTTCTGAATGCCCAACCGCAACCTGAGCCTGCTTAGTCGGTATATGCCTGTCTCAGCTCCTGAGAAAAGACCTGCAAGGACCGTCATCAAAATCGCCGCCAAAATTAGTACTATTCTATCGGTCATTAGTTGGGATCGCCTCGAAGGTCAGTACTACCGTCTCGATCCGGTGTTTATGCACCTTTTCGACTGTAAACTTCAGGTTTTCTAAGCGTGCAACGTCACCGCTTTTCGGTATTTTGCCCAGAAGGGCCGTCACCAAACCTCCAATTGTTGCCAGCCGCGTCTCTGCCAAATCCACTCCAAGCACGTCCGCCCACTCGTGGATCGCTATATGTCCCGCCAGTCGATACTCGAAAGGCCCAAGCTGTTTGATTGGCTCAATACCTTTCGTATCCTCTAAATGCCCAAACAGCTCTTCCGCTATATCTTCCACCTCGACAGAGCCGGCTATACCACCATATTCATCTACGACTATTGCCACGTCAGTCCCAGTTTTTCGGAAGAAGCTTAGCAAAGACTCGACCGTTTTTTGTTCTGGAACGAAATGAACCGGTTGAACGAGCCTATCCAGCGATGTTTCGGATCGAAGAAGTATTTGTCGAAGATGTATGCTGCCAACTATGTTATCGATCGTCCGCACGTAAACCGGCAGCTTCGTCAGATTATTCTGCCGCATCTGCTCACGAGCCTTTGCCGGCGAATCCGTAACGGAGCACGCAACCATGTCTACCCGCGGCTTCATGACATGTCGGACCTTGAGAGACCCAAGCTCGATAACCTCTGTAAGCAGTCGGTTTTCATCATCGGTGATCAGCCCCTCTTTGCAGCTCATATCTACCAGAGATTTGAACTCTGCTACAGTTATCGCGCTGGGCTGCCTTCTCGGTCCGAGGAAAATTCGTAAAATCGGCTCCAATATCAAAAACTTGAACACAAACCCGATAGGAGTGAATACCTGAACGCACAAAAACACCGGCAGGGCGGCTATCACGCTAAAAGAGTGAGAATTCATGTAGGCCAATGACTTTGGCACTGTTTCGCCAAAGAGTACTAACACCGAGAAACTCACAAACGCCAGTACACCCGCTGCTGCCAAACCGCTGTGTTCTTTGACCCGAACCGCAAACACACTTGCAACCGCATAAAACAGAACGTTAACGGTCATATTGCCAAAAAGCAGGCAATTGAGCAACTTCCCTGGTCTCTTCAGTAGCCGTGCAATCAAATTCTGCACCGTACTTTTCGACTCACCAAAGAGTTTTATCTGCCTCCGCGTCAGATTGAACAGTGCGGTCTCAGAGCCTGAGAAGAAAGCGGAACAGCCGAGCAGCACTGACATCGAAACGATATGGCCAATGTTTTGCCAAACCTGAGCCACTATCAGTTATTACCTTACTCACCCACAGGTAGAGTTATCTGAAACGTGCTCCCCTCACCGGGCTTGGATTCGACCGAAATGCACCCGTTGTGAGCATCTATTATTCTTTTACAGAAGGCAAGGCCAAGTCCGGAGCCGGAATACCCAGATGGTGAGTTTTCATCTGCTTTCGTGGTGAAGAACGATTTGAAGATATTTTCCAAGTTGGCTGGTTCAACGCCACTGCCGGTGTCCCTGACTTCTATGCAGACACTGTCGGCGTTTTCTGCAGCCTTGATAGTCAGAATACCACCGCGAGGCAGCATCGCATCGCGAGCGTTAAGAATCAGATTCATCAGGACCTGCTGAATTTGAACCGGCACAGCCCAGACCGTCAACCCTTCAGGAATCTGGATTTCTACGGTTATCCCGTCCTTCGCAAAATCCCGGCACAGACATGTAAAAACGTCTTCGACCAGACTTATCAACTGAGTGTTTTCCTTCTCGTTCGTCTGTCCATTTGCCATCGCCAGCATACTTTCCATGACCTTCGTGGCACGCTCACAGTTCCGGACCGTTTTGCGAAGGGCCTTTTCCACCAGCAATTTGTCCTCCGGGTTCTGTAGCGCGAGATCCGCGTAGCTGGCCAGAGGCGTGAGAAGATTGTTGATTTCGTGGGCTATCATGTAGCTGGCCGTACCTAAGTTGGCAAGGGCTTGAAGCTGAATAACGTCGGCTTTCAAGGCACTATTCTGCTCTTGCTGATTGGCCAGCTTTCTGTGCAAACAAACGCGCTTCTCGATAATACTTGTCAACTGACTACTCCTGTTATAGAATTCACCAGCTAAGCCTTGGTGTTAATTTGTTATCTATCGTAAATTGTTGCCTTACAAGTATCTATATCGACTCTTGACGCCGTTTTTCTTGAATAACGACGTAGGCAATACGCAGTACGAAAAATGAACGAGCAGAGGATTTTCGAAGAGCTCCTGGCGTTATTGGAAGCAGATGGCGTCAATATCCGCAACGAGCCGCTCGGCGGAAGCGGTGGGGGGCTTTGCACCATAAAAGGTGAGCATATTTTCTTTGTTGACACGCAGGCTACATCCGCTGAGATGGCTGCAACCTGTGCCGAGGCCGTCTCAAAACTCTTGGATATTGAGACGCTCTATATCAGGCCTCAAGTCCGCCAGTTCATAGAAAATCATAGCAATCAAATTACTTACTGAACCTGTTTTGTTAAAGGCAAAAATCGTGGTTTGAGTCTTCAGTTTATAGTTTAGCCGTCGCCGGCACGGCGACGCCATATTCAAAAATACCCATAACTAAATCCACACTTAACTTTACAAACAGCAGCTAACCAATTCAAGCGAATTAAGGCCAAAGTATATATCTTCGGCTCCCAACAAAACTCTTGCTTGAATTGGTTAGCTGCTGTTTATAAAGTTAAGTGTGGATTTAGTTATGGGTATTTTTGAA
>DAOWID010000373.1 GCA_030641115.1 Planctomycetota bacterium
AGAGTCTGATTGTGGAACAGTTGCAACGTTCATTGTCAATGTGCTTGCCGGAACACTGATATCAACTTTTTTCTTGGGATCACCCTTTTGGGGAACTTTTTTCCTTATGAAACGCCGCTTTACATCGAGCTTGGTCAGAACAACCTGATCGGGGATGTTTCTTACCACGGTCGTCAAGATAGGCGACCATTGTGTACGTCCACCAATGCAAGATTTAAGTTCACGTAAGCAGCGACTGTACAAATCTTTCTCTTTCTCGAATGATTTGTGTAGCTTAACTGCATCCGACAATTCATCAGTCCTTGTTTTGTAACTGGTGACTGTGCGTTTGTGTACTGATATAACAATTCTATCGTGAACATAAGAGCTCAACATTATTGTCGCAATAGCGAGTGGCACTATGACGGTTAGCCCGCCGATCGCCATGCCTTCCGGTCTGCTCTTTATCGGAATACCGTCTCCGTTCAGCAAATCTATCGTGAACATATCAGATCGACCTCATAGCAAGACCCGCTGCTACTGCCATTACAGGGCCCTTCTGTCGGAGCATGTCTCGATGCGGCGAACCTGCTTTACAACGTATTTTGTCGAACGGGTTCCACAAGACAACCTCTGCGGGAAGCCGGCTGCCCAATAGATCCACAAAGTCCTTGACCAGCGCAAGACCACCACAGACAAATATCCTTTGGGCAATACCTGTTTTTTTGTGGGCCGTGTAATAGCGCAAAGTCTCATTAACATCCACAATCAGTTCCTCGCAGGCCTTTTCCAAACTGTCACGAAGCTTCAATCTAGCTTCTGTTGAATCACCAAATAGGATCTCTTTGACAGTTTCTGTCGACATATCATTTTCAGCTGCAATGCGCGCTACAATTTCGTCACCGGCATGGCCTATGTCGCGTACGAACGGCAAATCATTGCCCCCCGCGATTGCGAGAGTTGTGTAAGAGCTGCCAATGTTCAAAATCGGTGTCGCTCGGTCAGATTGTGGCGTTTCGAATTCGTTGAAGCAATTCACAAGTGCTAATCCGTCAATATCCATCAAGACACAATTAAGCGAAGCGTTTCTAACGAGCTGGACCTTGCTCGTTAGGACTGTGTTCGTCGCCGCCACTAAAAAACCTCTTAGATTATCATCAGGGCCGGATGTCAATTGATAGTCAACGGCGCTGTCTTCTGCGTTGAACGGACAGACCTGCCCGGCTTCGAGCAAGACTGCTGGCTTTATCTCTTCCGGCGGCAACGAAGGGAACCTAAAATTGCGCACGGCAACTTCCGAACCGCAGACACTACAAACAGCCATTTTCGTCTGAATCCCGGTTAGCTGCACACAGTCGCGAACTGCTCTGACGGTGTTTATTTCGCGGCGGTTATCGTCATCTTCGCTCGATGGAATATCAACTACGCCTGCCTCGGTAACTGCATAGCCAGTATTGTCCTTGCACAACCGGACTATCTTGACCGCAGACGAGCCAATATCCAGGCCAAAAACTCCGTCTCGCCTGAAGCTAAGCAATCTTTTCCAATCCAGCTTCATAAACCTCTTGGCCCAACTTTTAGTTGTCGAGCCATTCCGACAGCTTAGACGCAGTCTTTTCATACTTGTGGACATAAAGCTTCAATCGCTGCTCGGCCTGCTGGCGCTTTGGCTCACTGCGTTCGCCTCCGCTCCACCACACGCCTGGTTAACAGTAATTTGCAGAAAGGAACTTACACTAACCCCCAGATACAGACACAATTCAACTCTGCAAGTGCATACTCTATCGGCATAAAGGAGGGACAATTTCACTTAGAAATTAGGCATGGTTCAAATAGTTCAGATTCTGGGTAACATTGATTTGTGGCTCCATAGTGGGTGGCAGCCTCAAATCCGAAGGATTTGGGGATGGTTACGCCGCTTTTGGAGCTTTGCCATCCCCAAGCTGCGCTTGAGGCTGCCACCCAGGATTGAACCATGCCTTTTTTTTGGGGATCCCTGAGAAAAACATGAAACCTAATCTGGTCGAGCCGGCACCAAACAGGGTTCGATAAGAGGCTGACACCTCAACGAAACCGGCTTCTGCTCATAAGCATCCATCTGATTCGCATCCGCCTGCGGCGGACAATCTCCCTGCCCACCCTCTTATGATAAGTTCGGCCTGGTTCTTCGTATCGAGACTGTAACTAATTTTTGGACTATGCGTACATATATGTGGTATAATGTGTGACGGGTAACTGGACTTTCTGTCTATATGGTTCCTGTTGCGGAAAAAGCATTTGTCATTCCTGCGAAAGCAGGAATCCAGCTTTTTCGCCGTAGACCCCTGCTTTGGCTTCCCGCAAGGCGGGGTCTTTCGCAGGGGTGATCCGCCTGCGGCGGACCAGTTTCGGCTTTCCGCAACACATACTATCCAAGAGTTCTGTTAGGAAGGGTGTTATTGTGAAGAAACCTCATATAGTTACTATCACGGTTGTCGTAACGCTGGCGGTCGTTTCTGTAGGCGGATTCTTGGCTTGGAAGAGGATTTATGCCTCGCGCAAGGCCACTGTTGTCCGCGTCGAGCAGGCTGAGCGTGGGGAATTGATCGAGTTTGTCAGTGCTCCGGGTGAGATCGAGCCAAAGACGAAGGTGGACATAAGCGCAAAAATCTCTGCGCGGATTATAGATCTGCCGTTCGAGGAAGGAGACCGGGTGACTTGCGGCGATCCGTGTGCGAGTCCGCCCGTGCCGGCATCGGTACTGGTGCGGCTGGATGCGAAGGATTTGGAGAGTATGTTGCTTTCGGCTGAGGCGAATCGTGCGGCTCAAGCAGCCCAGATCGAGGTTGACAACGCGCGGATAGCCGGTCAGCGTGCAACTCTTGTGGGTCTTGCAGCTTCACTTAAACAGGCCGAGCGGAACCTGCAGCGTCAGAAAGGATTGCTCGAATCGCAGGATATCAGCCAGGCCGCTTTCGACCAGGCCCAGCTTAGAGTTGATGAGGTGCAGGCACAGCATGATGCGGCGAAACGTTCTCTGGAAGCAGCACAGTTGAATTTGAAGGTATCGCAGCATAATCTTGAAGCGGCTGATGCGAGGATTGTACAAGCGCGGGACGCTCTTAGCTACATGACTATCACCTCACCTATCGACGGGGTGGTGACGCGGCTCAATGCGGAAGTTGGCGAGCTTGTAATGACTGGGACTATGAATAATCCGGGGACGGTGATCATGGAGGTTGGGGATCTGTCCCAGATGCTCGTCGTGGCGCAGGTTGATGAATCAGATGTTGGGAAATTAGAGGTTGGGCAAAAGGCTACGGTTCATGTGGACGCCTTTGCGGATGATGAGTTCAAGGGGGTGGTGGATTCGATCGCGTTGGCACATACGATGTCGTACACGATGACGAAATACTTCAAGACTGAGATATTGCTTGAGGCTGACGGAAAGCAGTTGCACTCCGGCTTGACGGCGCACGTGGATATTGAGACGCGCAAGCACGAGGAAGTGCTCAAGGTGCCTACTCAGGCAGTGCTGGGCAGAGAGGTTGATAGTCTGCCTCTGGAGATTCGCGAGAACTCAGCCCATGTTGATACCGGTAAAGCCTACGCGACGGTGGTTTACCGTTACAACGACGATAAGGCTGTGGTGACGCCGGTCAAGATTGGGCGGAGTGACCTGACCCATACCATAATACTTGCCGGGATCACCGAAGAAGACAAGATAGTCGTTGGGCCGTATAAAGTGCTCGAAAAGCTTAAGCATGGACAGAGAATACAGGATGAGCGTGAGGTAGAGGCGAGAAAACGTGCTGCTCGCGCCGGGAAGGAGGGTGATCCTAACAAGTCACAAGATGGTGGAGAAGGCTGACAAGTTGATAATTCGACTTCAGGACGTCACCCGGATTTACAAAGTCGGTGTGGAACGTATCCACGCGCTTGACGGGATCGATCTGGAGCTGAGGGAAAATGAGTACGTTGCGGTGATGGGGGCCTCTGGGTCGGGCAAGAGTACGCTGATGAATGTCCTTGGATGTCTGGACAGGGCGACGTCAGGTTGGTATGAGCTGGACGGGCAAGACACTACGAAGATGAGTGATTCGGCGTTGGCGCGTGTCCGCAATGACCGAATCGGATTTGTTTTTCAGTCGTTTGAGCTGCTTGGGCAGTTAACTGCGCTTAAGAATGTTGAGATACCATTGATTTATTCACGCGATGGGTGGTGGTCTCGACGTAAACGTGCCAAGAACGTTCTCGAGCGAGTAGGGCTGGGAGACCGGATAAAACACAAGCCGAACCAGCTCTCAGGAGGTGAAAAGCAGCGTGTGGCCATCGCGCGGGCCCTTGTTTGTAACCCAAGTATTCTGTTGGCGGATGAGCCGACCGGTAATCTCGACAGCAAAACGAGCG
>DAOWID010000429.1 GCA_030641115.1 Planctomycetota bacterium
ATCTAAAATCTAACGATTGAGATTGCCACGGCCCGCCGAAGGCGGACCTCGCAATGACATAAAACGGCACATTTGCCCCGTGAACGGTTACTTCTTTTTTTTCTCTCCTGAGTATTTTCCGCCTTTTGGCCCCTCCGTGAAAAGGTGAGGGGCAAAGGCGGAAAATGCTGTCCGTTCTGTCTTTTCATTAGCTGCTTTCATTGATCCAGGCAACGGGATCACGATTCGGGTTTAGGGTCCCACACTCCTATTCGTGCTCATCATCTGGATGGCACATGAGATTTCATGCGGGGACAGGTCCTATTCTGTCGGACGCGATACCCAAAGGTTCGCATTTCCCATAGCAGGATCCTGTCTTTCATCCCGTCACCCATATCATTCAACTATGTATAAATTGTCTGTGTTTGATTTTGCTCGATTTACTCTTAAAATCCTGAAGGTAACAATACTGACTGACCAATCGTTCGTTGAAGAATTCTCCAGTGGTTAACGTGGCTCGAATTATAGTCAGTATTTAATGTCCATTTCTGGTTGGTGATTGGCTGCAAGCAATTCCCGTTGGCTGATATGTCGTAACGAGGATGCCTCAAAAAAATTTGTGACAACAGACATCTTAGTATTTGACTTTGAGCTCTTCATAGGTAACCGATACCGTCAAAACGCATCAGTATGTGTTGAGGAGATCTTCGGCTGCCGCGCGACAGAGCCTTATCTTGTCTCTCTGTCCATTCCTATCGCTCATGGGGCTCTTTTGGATTCTGTCCAGAGTGAGTTGATGATATCCACGGTCCGATCAACAAGCACGTTTCCACCTTCCGGACCGACCAGACTGCTGTGGACAACGGCGCTGTAGTGACCTCCGCGAATCGCCTTCTCAGTAGGCAGATAAGTTCCGGGGCCCACCAACTGCACGACAAATGTCTGATCCGCTTTGCTACGGGCTTTCAGTCGAATGCCATAGTCCGTGAACAGCTCAAAGGAATTTGTGCATATGGCGACATCTCCGATTCGCACGACATGCAATTCCATCTCGTATGTAGGTTTCGGGTCTGTCTTCTGTCTTTCGAAGCGTTTGACAGTCGTCTCATACCATTTCATTCGCCGATGCTCCCGCACGGCCGCTTTCGGATTCTGCTCGATTTGATCAGCAGCTCTTTTTACTGCCTTTTTTGCCTCGTTGTGTTCCGCTTCAGTGACCAGACGCATCGGCAGGCGAAGTGTTTCTACCTTGTGGATTAGAGTGACATCGGCATGTCGATCATTCTTGACGGTTTCATAGGCATCATCCACGGCCCTCACAATACGGCGGGCAATCTCCTCCAGACGGTCCACCCCTCGGAGCTTGCGCATCCGCTCGTCAGCCGCTTTTCTATACATTAGATGTGGCGATTGATCCCCAGAGGCGCCCGTCCAGCCCAATATGCATAACTGCTCGCCGAATCGCACGCGTAAGGCCTCGCGCACCGGATGCCAGAAATCGGCGTTGACAGCAGACCTCGACTCGACTTCTTGTGCGGGGCAAGAGACGTTCACTATGACACCTACAAGCTCACTTGAATCGTTCCAGAAAAACAATGTGTTGACATCATGATCTTCGTATCCTTCGAGATTTCGAAACTCAGCTATGTCAGTTCTGCCATACATGCGTGCTGAGCCGTCAGCGTATACGGCTCGGCGGTTATAGGCAACAACAGCATGGCTAAGCCCCCAGGTGACGCTTCCGGCACTTCTCCTGTTCCACGCCTGGACTATCGCATCGGCGACCCGCTGAGTGAGCAAAGATCGGTACTGTTCAACTTGTATCACTCCCTCTTTTGGAATGGGGTATTTATCGAGCAATAAGACAGGTGCTGTATGCGTGTGCGTACCATTGAGAAACAGCTTGGTGGTGTCCAAATCCGGCAGACGCTCTCTTATAGCTTTGCGGACAAGTTCCAGAACTTTTGAGGGAATGTACAGCAGGTCGCACGAGACCATGATCGCCACATCACGGGATAAGCCCTTTTCACGGGACTCCAAAGCAATCACATTTGCAGTGATCGGTGTTTCGACGGTGTTTGCGATGCGCAAGTGGAATTGCCCGGAAACAGCAACCGGCTCCGTGGGAGTGATATCAGTTGTTGCCGTTCCAACCAGCAATTCGGCGGCCAATCCTCCTCCCGGCCACAGAAGAACGTTTACAAGGAATCCGATTACGACAAGAGGCTTACGAAACATCATGTTCTCCTTTCAATTTGATCGCTCTTCACGGTTATCAGAATTGTGATCAGCGATGTCATAGGAATCTCCTATGATTATTATGGTAAGGCTTCTGCAAAATTGCAGGTTAGGCATACTTTGACAAGAAAAAATCGTTTTTTGATTTTTTCTTGTTAAACAGTAAGTTGTTCTTTAACAGATAGTCAAGCGATTACTTAAGAAAATCAAAAAACGGATTTTCTTAAATAATATATGCCTAACCCGCAATTTTGCAGAACTCATTATTATGGTTGATAGGCATTAGATTCTACGGCAGCATTGTAAAGTTAGACGGACTGAATATAAACAAGAGATTTGTTACAATCGTGTTGAAATGTCTAACTGGCTGGAAAAACGTCCTGATGAATGACCATACACTCAGGTATCTATATTATGATGTAACAAGAATTAGTCCTGACCTGATCCCTGAGGCCAACCTGTGCCTTACCTGCAACAAAGATGAGCAGCTTCGGGCTGAACAGTTGAGTGGGCTGCACAAAGAGTTTCAGGATACCGATGGTGGGATGCAGGCGTTGTACGAATTGGGGCTCTTAAAAAGGCGTCAGTGGAGTCAGCAGGATGACTCAAATCTGGAGCTGAAAACGAAGCTTTTGGGCGAGACGAGGGCAATTCTTACGAGTTTTATCAGTTTGTATCCCAATAGTTTTTGTGCGGAGCAGGTGAAAAAGAATCTGGATGACCTGCCGACGGTTAAATAGACCGGATACCGCCACGTCGTAACCTTCACGGCGTAATTGCCAACCACCGTTTTTTGGCTTGATGGAGGGGGTATATCTGCAAGAATAGTGACGCGATACTTGACTTTTCGGCGGACTTGTTGTAGGATTGCAATTGTGGCTTCTCGCTGAGTTTTTGGGATTTTGGCCACTTTTGATTGGAGGAAAACAAAATGCGGCGGGCGATGGCGAGCTTGTTTTTTGTGGCGGCGTTTCTGATTTTCACCGTGAGTGGTCTGGCCGTAGAGCGGCTGGTGCCGAGCGAGTATCCAACAATTCAGGCGGCTATAGATGCAGCCGAAGCCGGCGATACGGTTATTGTGGCACAGGGCAGATACGCCCGCTGGGGCAATGTCGATATTGATTTCAAAGGCAAGCCCATTACGCTCCGGAGCACCGACCCGAATGATCCCAATATTGTTGCGGCGACGGTGATCGACTGTCGCGGTATACGCAACTCCCGGGGATTCTATTTTCACACTGACGAGGGGCCAGATTCTGTTTTGGATGGCCTGACAATTACCAATGGCTATTATGAATCGGCTGGGGGTGCAATCTATTGCGACGGCAGCAGTCCATTGATCACCCGCTGCATCATCACGAACAACCGTAGCTTTAACGGGGGCGGCATCTATTGTAACAATAGCCAACCGATAATCCGCAATTGCGAGATTACGCTGAATTACAACGGTGGCGTTTATTGTAAGCAGAGTAGCCTTAACATGAGTGGTTGCGTGGTGATAGGCAATACAGGGTACGAGGGTGTTATTGGTTGCGAAAACAGTAATCTCAATATAAGCAACTGCGTAATATCAGCCAATACTGGGGACGGTGGTATCCACTGCGAAGAAAGCACCGGCACCATTAGCGGTTGCGCAATCACTAGCAATACTGGGATAGTGAGTGGCGGTGGTATCTGTTGTGAAGAGAGTAATTTTACTATGACTGGCTGCACTATCAAAGATAACGCGGCGAAATACAGTTGTGGTGGCATCTTTTGCAGAAAAAGCAACCTTATCATTAATGACTGCCATATCGAAGGGAATACGGCAGCCGATAATGGCAGCGGCATCTGGTGCAAGGGGGGCAGTCTAACTATTAGAAACTGCAAAGTGGTGGGTAATTCATGCAAGGGCAATGGCGGCGGCATTTATAGTTTTTCAACGAACATTATGGTAATCAACTGCACGATCACTGACAATTTTGCTGATCGAGGTGGCGGTATATGGAATGGGGGCGTTAAATGGGACACGAGGCCTGACATTTTCCTAACCAACTGCACAATTGCGAGAAACTTAACAACAGAGTATGGCGGTGGTGTATACAACGAATACGGTAATCTGACTTTGAGCAATTGCATCATATGGAATAACAGGCCTGGGCAAATCTTCGGCAGTGTTACCGTCACGTACACCGATGTCGAAAGTGGTTGGTCTGGTGAAGGCAATATTAACGCCGACCCACAGTTTCTTGATATTGGCGCTGGCGACTATCGTTTATCAGTTGGCTCGCCTTGCATCAATGCCGGCGACCCAGGCTACAAGCCCTTGCCAGGAGAAACTGACATTGATGGTGAGCCACGAGTTGCTGGGAGTCGTGTAGATATGGGCCCAGATGAGTTTTCCCATGAAATGCCTTATATTGATACTTTGCCCGTGGAATCAGCGTTGTTTTATGCAGATGAAGGTGGTGCCGATCCAGAGGCCCAGGTCCTCGTGATTAACAATGGTGGAGTGGGTACTCTTAGCTGGGAGATTCGCTACGATTGCAGTCGGCTAGAAGTCGAGCCACAAAACGGTACCTCCACAGGAGAGGCAGATGAAGTTAAACTCGAAGTGGACACGAGAGGTCTTGCTGCTGGGACATATACTTGCGAGCTAAGGATTTCCGATCCCGGTGCAGCCAACAATCCGCGGAGAATCAATGTGACTTTGTATGTCGGTGCTGAGGGTGTGCTATACGTTCCGGCACAATATGAAACGATTCAGGTAGCTATAGATGCGGCGGTTGATGGCAATACAATCACTGTTGCAGATGGCGTATACATTGGTGCCGGCAACAGAGATATTGATTTCAAAGGCAAGGCAATCACGCTGAAGAGCCTGGGCGGGCCCGAAAATTGTGTTATTGACTGCCAAAGGCAAATTGGGCATCGTGGATTTCATTTTCACAGCGGTGAGGGAGCAAACAGTGTCGTTTCCGGCTTCACTATAAAAAATGGTTTTGCTCACGGCGATACCAATGAGCCAAATGCTTATGGCGGCGCGATAGCCTGCGAATCAGACAGCAACCCAACGATCGTCAATTGCCAGATCATTTCCAACACCGCCGATGCCGGCAACAATTACTGTGGATGTGAACCAGATTGCAGGCCAGCTAATGCTTATGGCGGCGGAATTTACTGCAAAGAGTCTTCACCGACAATTATAGACTGTGCTATTACCAATAATATGGCCAAGGGTGCGAAAAGTTGGACGGGGTGCGCTTCTCCGGACGGTGGAGATGCTTATGGTGGGGCAATATTCTGTAGCTCAAACAGTTATCCGATGATTTCCAACTGCGTGATCAGTAACAACGAGGCCAGAGGTGGCCAAGGTGCGGATGGCGGCCTTAGCGGAAATGCCAGCGCAGGCGGTAATGCTTATGGCGGGGGTATATATAGTGACCTGGGCAGCAATCCTATACTCGAAGATTGTAACATCGTCGGCAATACAATATCAGGTGGGAATGGGGGCAGAGGACATTATTGTACCGCAAGCGATGCAGGTGATGCTTACGGGGCAGGCATATGCTGCGGCAGAGAGAGCACAGTGATGATTTACAACTGCAGAATCAGTAATAATCAGGCCACTGGTGGCACCGGAGGTACCGGCGAGGTCGGTGACCCTGGCGGCAGTGGTGGCAATGCTTATGGCGGAGGAATATATTGCGGCGGAACCAGCCAACTGACTATCGGAAGCTGTAATATTGCCGGCAATATAGCATCCGGTGGCAAAGGTGGAAACGGTGAAGGTGGCTATCGTACGGGTCCTGTTGGTGGTAAGGGTGGCAATAGTCATGGAGGCGGTATATGTTGTGATACCGACAGCGGATCGGAGATAGAAAACTGCACCATTGCTGGCAACAAGGTGTTAGGCGGCAAAGGTGGCATTGGCGAGAGCCGAAGTGCTATTGCTGGTACCGATGGATATAACGGGGATGCACACGGGGCGGGGATATACTACGACACAAACAGCGTAGGAGCAATTACCAACAGCATTGTGTGGAGCAATGACGGGGACGCAATATA
>DAOWID010000362.1 GCA_030641115.1 Planctomycetota bacterium
GCCAAGCCTGCAACAAGCTACGACCCCTCGCCCGCTGACGGCGCCATCCACGAGGCCCTATTCGCGGCCCTTGGCTGGGAGCCGGGAGGTTATGCCGTTCTGCACGATGTGTACTTCGGCGAGAATTTTGACGACGTGGATGCCGGCACGCCGGATACATTCAAGGGCCGCCAGGGCGGTGCGTTCTATTATGTCAGCATTCTGGAGCTCGGCGCGACTTACTACTGGCGAATCGATGACGTCGAACTCGACGGTACGACGATACACAGAGGTAATATCTGGAGCTTTACCGTTCCGCCCGACACTGCCTATGACCCTAGCCCGCTTGACGGCACCAAGTTTGTCTTTACCGATGTTGAACTTAGCTGGAGCGCAGGTATGGGTGGGATATTCCATGATGTGTACTTCGGCACCGATGAAACCCAGGTGGCTGACGGGACCGGGGACACCTACAAAGTCCAGCAGCCGGCAAGAACCTATACTCCGGGCCCCCTGCAGTTCGACACCCTTTACTACTGGCGGATAGACGAGGTCGAGATCGACATGACAACGGTGCACCCAGGCAACGTCTGGAGCTTCAGAACGATGCCCGAGATAACGGTTACCGATCCTAATCTTGTCTGCTGGTGGACGTTCGATGAGGGTGAGGGCACTAATGTGCTCGACTGGTCCGGCCATAACCATCATGGCGCCTTCAGAGGTGACCCGCAGTGGGTGAATGGGTATGATGGATTCGCGCTAGAATTAGATCCGTTTGATGACTGGGTTGTGCATTCCTTTGCCACGGAAACTTGGTCGGCCTACACTGTGGCATTTTGGGTCAAAGCCAATACGGTGGGGCAGGACCAATACAGCAGTCCGTTTAGCAACCACGTCCCCAACAGTGACGGTTTCCAGATTGAGACGGATGGCGCCAACCCAGGTGATTACCGAATGAACGGGGTCAACGCTGACGGAGTATTCGGTCCCGTTACTACAGAGTGGACCCATCTTGCCGCAACGTGCGATGGCACCAGTACGAACCTTTACTACAACGGGTATCCGGTGGCCAGCATAGCGGGGGCCGATCTGGGATTTAACAAGTTTAGCGTAGGTACAAACAGAAATGAAGGCAACTGGTTTGATGGAGCCGTTGACATCGTTCGCATCTACGACAAGATGTTGACGCAGGACGAAATAAAGCAGGCCATGAGAGGTGACCCGTTAGTTGCCTGGGACCCCAGCCCGCCTCGTTCCTCCACCGTTGACATAGACCACGCAACGCCTCTTACCTGGTCGCCGGGAGATAACGCGGTGAAGCACGATGTATACTTCGGCACTGACCGGACGGCTGTAGAGGATGCCGATACGTCGACGACGGGCATATATCGAGGCCGACAGGATCCCAACACGCATGCTCCCACGGAAGCTCTTGAGTTCGGCCAGAGTTATTACTGGCGGATCGATGAGTATAATACTGACGCACCTCTCAGCAAAGGTGGGGTCTGGAGCTTTACGGTAGCCGACTTCCTCATCGTGGACGATTTCGAGCCTTACGAAGACTTCTGTAACAGGATATTCTATACATGGCCGGACGGATGGGGCCACTCTGGTGATCCAGCGTGTGGTATCGACCCCTACGCTGGCAACGGTAGCGGTTCGACGGTAGGTTACCTTGGTGCTCCTTATGCTGAGCAGACCATCGTTAACGGCGGTACGCAGTCGATGCCGATGGAGTATCTCAACGACGGTTCGACAGGAAAGGCTCTCTATTCAGAGACCGAACGGACCTTTGATCCGGCGCAGGATTGGACCAGACACGGTGTTAGAGCATTGACGCTATGGTTCAGGGGTAATCCTGCCTCCTTCAGCGACTTCACAGAAGGGCCTGTGGGTACTTACACGATGACCGCTCGTTGTGGTAATGTTGGCGGCGCTGCCGACGAGTTCCATTTCGTCTATAAGCGGCTTTCTGGAACAGGCTCGATTGAGGCAAAGGTGGAGAGCGTGACTCTTACGGCCAATGATGCCAAGGCCGGAGTCATGATTCGCGACACGCTTGACCCAGGGTCAATAAACGTATTCTCGTTCTTTAGGCCGGATGGTGGAGTCAGGTTCAACCGCCGCACCGAAACAGACGGCGGCACCGCGGGCTTTAATCCCGGTACCACACACACCTCGCCCCACTGGGTGAGGTTGGAACGCGCCGGCGGAAACACAATCAGGGCCTTTCATTCAACTGACGGGTCCAACTGGGAACAACTCGATGAACCGCAGATGATCCCAATGAATACCGATGTCTATATAGGTCTGGCGTTGTGCAGCCAGAACCTTAACACAACGTGCGTAGCCAGATTCTCCGACGTAGTCACGACCGGCACCGTTACCGGCGCGTGGCAGTCGCAGGAAATCGGTATACAAAGCAACACCCCTGAGGGGTTGTATGTGGCTCTGGAAGATAGCACCGGCACCAGTAAGGTCGTCGAGCACGAGGATCCCGATGCGGTGCTGTTAGAGACCTGGCAGGAGTGGAATATCGACATGAAAGAGTTCAGCGACGCTGGCGTGAGCCTGCAGAGCATCAAGAAGATGTATATCGGTGTCGGTGACAGAGCCGCTCCCACACCTGGCGGCGCGGGCACCTTATACGTTGACGATATTCGCTTATATCGGCCCAGATGTGTTCCTGATCTTGCAAGACCCACAGGCGATTTCAGCAACGACTGCGTGGTTGACTATCCAGACCTTGAGATACTGGGCAACAACTGGCTGATAACCGACTACGAGGTTACGCCGGTGGCCGCCAGCGACGCTAACCTGGTCGTCCATTACAGGCTTGACGGCAATACCAACGACAGTTCCGGCAACGGCCACCACGGCGACCCGAACGGCGGGCCAACCTATGTGCCTGGTGTGGATAGCCAGGCAATCAGCCTCGACGGCCTTGACGACTATGTGGCAATTCAAGACATCAACTATGCCGGCACAGGCCATAATGAAGTCAGCGTCTGTGCCTGGATTCGCACCAGCCATAGCTATAACCAGACAATTGCCTCCTTCGACCGCAGCGAGTACTGGCGGTTCGAGGTTAACGGCTACGCCGATGACGGTGAGATAGGTTGGGATGTGAGCACCAGTGCTGGGACCGTGGATTTGGCCAGCAGCACTCGTGTCGATGATGGGCAGTGGTACCATGCCGCCGGTGTGTTTGACAACGGTACGATGGCCGTTTACGTCGATGGTAATCGCGAGGCATTGGCTACCGGCGGTGAGACCTTCGGAAGCGGAACGACACGCTTCGGGTTCGTGGGGTCGCAGTCCGAGGCGGATGTCTTCGACGGCGACAGAAGTAACAGCCCCAATCTATTTGACGGCGAGCTGGACGATGTTCGCATCTACAGCCGTGCCCTGTCACAGGCCGAGGTTGCGAGCCTTGCCGGCAAGACTGAACCGTTTACTCAGCCGTTGCATCTGCTGCTGACGCCGGCAGATCCAGCCATCAACATGCACACGGACAACACGGTCGACTTCAAGGACTATGCTCTGTTGGTAGATGGCTGGCTTGATGAGGTCCTATGGCCGTAGCAACAGAGTGTTGATGCAAGGCCGAGTAGTAGGCCATTGACTTTGCACCACTTCGGGGCCTATACTGATTAGTTCGGTATAGGCCCCGGTTGTTTTTATGGCTCGCAGAGTCTGCGTAAGTAGGTTTAGAATCTATTTTTGAATGATGGCATTACTTCGTAGACCTTCGCTTCTTTTGAAAGCGATTGGCCTTGGCATTCTGCTCAGCCATAAATTTTTTCAGCGTTTCTGGCGAGCCGAGGTTCTGCAGCGCCTCCAGCGCCGGGTCATTGGTGCGTTTCATCCACTCAAGCAGTTCGCTTCGCATCTTTTCGATTTCTTTTTCGTACTTGGGGTCGTCTATGAGATTATGCAAGGCGTCCGGATCATTCACCACGTCATAAAACTCTTGAACGACTCTATATTGGAAAAGCTTAACGCGGGCGGCAATCTCAGGATCCATCTTTGCAGCGGCCTGCATGGCTTTGAACGTCAAGCCTGACTGCGATTCGTTTCTGAATATCCGCTCGCCATCCGCCCACGGGTTGAAGATATATGCAAACCTGTGGTTCTGAACGCAACGCATCGGATAACGTCTTCTCGCTGATGTCTGATGGAATTGTGTGAATACTCTGTCGCGTCCTTCTTGTCGACGCCCAAATAGAACCGGCAAGAATGAAACGCCATCCATCCCTTCGGGCTGTGCCACTCCGGCTGCGTCAAGTACGGTCGGCATGAAATCTATGGCCGATATAAAGTGTCGCTTGTCAACGCTGCCGGGCTTGATCTTACCTGGCCAGGAGACGATCCACGGTGTACGCGTACTGTGCATGTAGCAATTGGTCTTGGAAAATGGGAACGCCATGCCGTTATCGGATAGAAACATTGTCAGAGTGTTTTCTGCCTGGCCGGATTCCCGCAGGGCCCGCATGATTGCACCTACGCTGTCATCACAGCGACGGACTGAGTTGTAGTATTCTGCTATTTCCTTGCGCACCGGTGGCAGGTCGGGCAAGGAGCCGGGGACGTCAATTTCCTCACTTTGATATACGCGGGAAGGGACCGGGATACGTTTTTGCACCTGCTTAGACTTCTTCTGTTCCTGTATGCTGCGGTGGAACGGTCGATGCGGATCGTGTGAATTGGCCATGAGGAAAAACGGCTGGCCTTGCCTTGCAGCTTGGCGGAAAAAGTCCTTAGCGAATCTATAATAAAGCTTCGGGTCACGGCCTAGACCCAAGTCTGCGGGATCTTTAGCGAAGTCCCATTTGAACTTCTGTGCAGGTGCGAGATGCTTGACCTTGCCGAGGATGCCGTTGAGATAGCCAGCCTCATGTAGTTGTTCCGGCAGGGTTGGCACACTGGTGTTGATGGGCTGAAAACCCTCGGCCCCGTTACGATGGGGATAACGAGCGGTCATTATCACGGAACGGCAGGGTTGACAAACCGCTATTGTGATATGGGCGTAGTGAAAACGCATGCCGTCAGAAGCCAGGCGGTCGATGTTTGGCGTAATATCCGGTGTCCGCCCGCCAAAGCAGCCTGGGGAGTCCCAGTTCATATCATCCGCCGTTATTAAGAGGATGTTTGGCCGTCTTCTTTGGTTATTGTCGGCAATTACCGGTACGTTGTGAAGCGCGGTCAACGTGGCCCCCAGACCCAGTGCTCTCAAGAGTGCTCGACGTGTGATAGGAGAAGTGCTCATCTTTGTTTTTCTCGTCTTCTATAGTCTCATCTAACTTCTTTGACTTGGAACAAGAATTTTGCAGACGTTCAGCCGTAAGCTGCAACCCTACATCTACACTTGGCAATTATATGCAATCTGCCGGATGGCACAAGTCATTCGTGCACAATCTCTTGTTACCGCGATTGCGGTTTGTCGGCATTTTCTTTGACTTTTCGCGTAGGATGTGGTATAAACGTATTGAGTACATATTGCTGGCTGACCCCTGTGGTGTACGTAATGAAAGCGTAAGTTTGAAAGAACCGATACCCGTACTCAGGGAAATCAGGCCTTGATGGCTCGGAAACGCCTACTCGATAGGACTTTCGGACACAAGCAACGATTACCCACCTGGAAGTAATGGGTTCTTTTCAAAATCCTTTCATACGGCATTTGTGGAGGAAGGCTTGGCAATTGAAAAAGGGCCTGTGAGAGCAGGCCTTTTTTGTTTTGCGCGTCTCTTGGCCCGTAGATGGGCTGAAACATCGCACGGGTCGACTTGCTGAACGTGGCGTTTGCTCCAGTTTTTGGTGTTAAGCCAAAGAATAGATTTGCCGATTAAATAGGTGCTGACCAAGAGTTTTCTTGAGTCGTTAGTATTTGATACTACAGTACTTACGTTGTGGGGATGTGCAAATGCCAGGCGTCCGTAGCTTCACAGTATTACCAGCACTTCCGGATTCTCTCAAGGACCTTGAAGTCATCGCCAAGAATATGTTCTGGTCGTGGAACCCAGAGTCTGCAGAGCTATTCAAACGTATTGATGGCAGTCTATGGCGTGAATGTGGCCATAATCCGGTCAGACTTCTCGGTAGCGCTTCACAAAGTAGATTGGAGAGTCTGGCCGAAAATCAAGGTTTCTTGCGCGACCTGCAGCGAGTGACGGAGAAGCTGAAATCCTATCTCACGGCAACAACTTGGTTCGATAATGTTTGTTCAGAATCCATCAAACCCGCGATTGCGTATTTTAGTGCGGAGTTTGGAATCCACGAGAGTTTGCCCATATATGCAGGTGGCCTGGGCGTTTTGGCGGCGGACCACTTGAAAAGCGCGTCGGATCTCGGCATTCCGTTGGTTGGTGTCGGTCTTCTTTATACAAAGGGCTATTTCCGCCAGTATTTGAACATTGACGGCTCGCAACAAGAAGCGTACATCGAGAATGATTTTTACAATATGCCGGTCGAGCTGGTTCGCAAAGAAAGCGGTCGGCCATTGACCATTGGTGTCGAATATCCGGGTAGGTGCGTCTGGGCTCAGATATGGTGCGCTTCGGTGGGCAGAGTGAAATTGCATCTACTGGATACGAATATCCCTGCTAATTCGCCGGCAGACCGTATGATTACTGCGAGTCTCTACGGCGGGGATGTTGAACTGCGACTGCGTCAAGAGATCATGTTGGGTATAGGCGGCTTGAAGGCGCTAGCGGCGATGAATATCACACCGTCTGTTTGCCACATGAACGAGGGCCACGCCGCTTTTATGGGGCTGGAAAGAATCCGACAATTGCGAAACACGAGGAATATGACTTTCGACGAGGCTTTCGAAGCGACGAGGTCAAGCAATGTTTTTACGATACATACGCTTGTAAAAGCCGGGCTTGACGAATTTCGTGTGGCGCTGATGGACAAGTATTTCGGCAGCTATTTTCCCCATCTCGGAATCAATCGGAAGCAGTTCTTGGCACTGGGTAGAATACTTCCTGATGACGATACCGAGTCATTTAAAATGCCGATTCTGGCAATGCGGCTGAGCAGCCGTATAAACGGCGTGAGCAAGCTGCACGCGCAAATGTCACGTGAGGTTTGGGGGAACCTTTGGCCGGGTGTTCCCGTCGATGAAGTGCCGATAAGGTCTATCACAAACGGTGTTCACGCTAAGAGCTGGTTGTCAACCGAGATGAACTCGCTATATGAGCGGTACCTTGAACAGAACTGGTCTGAGCAAAGCGTTGATGGTGCGGTCTTCAATAGTGTAGACCAAATCCCGGATGAGGAATTGTGGAGCTCGCACCAACGACGTAAAGAGCAGTTGATTATTTTTGCGCGTAGCCGGCTTAAGGCTCAGATGCAACGGCGTGGCAAATCCCACACCGAAATCGGCCGGGCTGAGGAGGTGCTCGACCCTGAGGTACTGACAATTGGCTTCGCCAGACGTTTTGTGGGCTATAAGAGAGCGAACCTGTTGCTCAGGGACGCACAGCGCCTTGTAAGGCTACTGACCGACCGCAATCGCCCGCTTCAAATTATTCTTGCCGGTAAGGCTCATCCAAAGGATGAAGAGGGCAAGGGCATTATAAGGCAGATCATTCACTTCGCCGCCGGGCAGAATGTCAGACGGAGAATAGTATTTCTGGAGAACTACGACATTGATGTGGCCAGGATGATGGTCCAGGGTGTAGATGTCTGGCTCAGCAATTCTCGCAGGCCGATGGAAGCCAGCGGCACAAGCGGCATGAAGGCGGCACTCAACGGTGTGCTACACATCGGTACTTTAGATGGATGGTGGTGTCAGGGCTATAAGCCGGACGCCGGGTGGGTGATTGGCGCGGGCGAAAGCTACGACCAGACTGATTATCAGGATGAGCTGGACTCACAGTCTCTTTATAATGTGCTCGAAAACGAGGTCGTTCCATTGTTTTACACACGCTCTGCTGACAATTTGCCGCGGGCCTGGATGCGGCGAGTGAGGAACTCGATCAAGTGGATAGCGCCTCGATTTAACACGCACAGAATGGTCGCTGAGTACACGCGGAGGTTCTATAGTCCGGCTGCAACCAAGTGGCAGCATTTGACTGCAGACGAAGAATCCGGAGCCAAGGCCTTTGCGAGTTGGAAGGCCAATATGAGAGAAGCTTGGCCTGAGCTTTCCGTCAAAGACGTGCTAATAGAAGTCAATAACGGCGAACGTTCCGAGGAGTCGGATCGCAAGCAGCGCCAGGTCAAGGTTGGCTCGACGTTAAGCGTCAGGGCACTGGTGGAGCTTGGCAAGGTGAATCCTGACGATGTTTCGGTTGAGCTTTATCATGGACCTTTGAATACGTGGGGTGAGATTAAGGATGGCTCGGCCGTGAGAATGGATCATGAAGAAGCCTCGCAGCAAGAGGGTGAACACTGGTTTGCCGGCCTGGTGCCATGCAAGAGGACGGGCCAGCACGGGGTGGCTGTGAGAGTGCTGCCCAGGCACCCTGATATGGCGAATCCTTATGATCTGGGCCTTATTCTATGGGAATCAACGGCTGCAAGCCAGGGGCCGTGACGTACCAGACGCAAATCGTGGATTGAGAATCACATCTCGAGATGTGAAGCACGGAACACGCAGTACGATTTACTCGTTCTCTTTATCGCTCAAGAGACGGTAAGCCTCCTCAGCGGAGTTCGCGTTTTCCAGCGCTTGTCTGAATTGTTCATCAAGCATCAATCTGCTTATCCTGGCAAGAGCCTGGATATGGGGGCCGGTTTGGTCGGTCGGTGAAACCAGCAAAATGACTATTGTTACCGGCTTTCCATCGACGCTTGCAAAATCAATCGGCTCGTGTGCGATTCCAATTGCCATTACAAGTTCCCGGACAGCCTTACATTTGCCGTGAGGGATGGCAACTCCGGA
>DAOWID010000454.1 GCA_030641115.1 Planctomycetota bacterium
CGCGCAAACTCGCAGTTGACCAGCGATTTCTGCTCAAGCGGCTTATATTCAGAAGGGCTTATCTCGACTAACACATCACCAGGATACTTAGATTTGTGTTCAGCGATTTTGCTTGTAGCGGTTGCTAATAGGATGACTTGGTCGTCTTGTGGGTTTTGATTGAGAACAAAATAATACCGGTATTTAGCACCTTCTTCAATTCTTGTTCGGAATGCGCCACCTGGAGCTATGATATGCTGATAGATGAGTTCGGCAGGAAGGTCCATCATTCAAGACCTGCCCACGCCTCCTGGTCGTCCTTGATGATATCGAGCATGCTTTTATCTTCGACGTCTAGGAAAAAGTCTTCGTATGGTAGAGGATTACGCCCTTCGCTGCCCTCTGGCCAGTTGTTGCTGTAAGCTCGGAGTTTGTGAGTAACGCTGCTCAACCTATACTTATCCATGTCTCCATATTCCCGATTGATGGCCATCAGAGTTGCGATGTCAGATTCGGAAAGAAAGTCCTCGTTTGCGGCGGTATTTGTAACAACTTCATAGCCCTTGAGGCTGAAGGGGAAAATCCCTTGAGAGGCGGACTGGTCAATGTCGTCAAGGAGTTCGGAGCAGACTGGTCCCAGCTTCATTGCAAAATAGTGGCCACCCACAATTGGTCGGCCATAATGGAACAAATGATATTGCTCGGCGAGAAATATCAGCTTGATGAGCTGCATCTTATTTAGCTTGTCACCATGTTTGTTCAGAAGCCAAAGTACAGTCTGGACCCCCTTGCGTCTATCATAAGGAAATCTAATCTGGGTGCTTCTGTTGTTCATAAAAACCCCGCACACTACGAGTCTCAAAAACAGCAGCGAACCAAGCCATAGTAAGGTTACTGAAGTGAGCTATTTTATCTTTGTACTATATATATTATACACGTTTCTTCGGAAGTTTTCAAGATATTTCTTGATTTTTTCCGCTGCCGGATCCAAAAGGGCAATGATGGCCAACTGGACGTGGATACCGATCTTTGGATTTCGTAACAAGGCCGTTTTAATTTTGTGTTGAGTTCCCCTATAAATCATCGCTAAGCTGGGCGCAAGATCATTTGCCTGCGATGATACGGTCGATTCGCTTGGCTAAGTCCCGCAAGTAAGATTCGTCACCGCCGCCTAACTCAGTCGTCATGTATCCATCGTACCCAATTTCGTCCAGCGCACGCCTCACTTCTGTCCAGTTCACATCCCCATCAAGCAAGTTGGTCCATTTGTAGCCCCTGCGCTTGAAGTCCTTAAGATGTATTTTCACGATGCGCTTGCCGAGCGTCCGGATCCAGTCCTGGGCAAAGCCGAAGAGTATTACGTTGCCGACGTCGAAGTATGCCTTTAGCCATGGGCTATCGAGCTCATCCACGTATCGCGCAAACTCCAGCGGGCTCAGAAGGAACTTATTCCACACGTTCTCGACCGCGATGATCACACGCAGCTCCTCAGCCAGCGGCAGCAGTTTGCGAATGTTTTCTTGCGAGCGTTTGTAGGCGTCCCCGTATCCGACCGTCTCCGTGACTATTGCGGGCACCAGCAGCACCGTTTCGGCGCCCATCGCTTTGGCACTGCGCAGGGCTGTTTCCATACCGGCCAGCCCCTTCTTTGTCACGTCCGGGTTAGGGTCGGAAAGCGGCGCTCCCCAGCCACCGTATACAATTGAATGGATAGGGACTCCCGCCTGCCGCGCCAGCTTGCCCAGTTCTCGTGCCGCGTCAAGGTCGCTCATAGGAGAGCCTTCTATGCCCTCGAAGCCGCATTTTTTTGCCAGCTTGAATTTGTCTGCATCGGAAAGCTGCCTTGGCAGCATTCCTAATTGAAGCGCTTTGCGCAATGTTGCGCCTTTTTGCTGGCCTTCCGCAAACGCAGACCTACTCTGCAGACTTGCCCCAACCGCGATCGCAGCCGTGTACTTCAGCAAACTACGACGCTCGATCATCTTCTCTTTCATTGCTCTTGCTCCTACATCCGGTCCTTGCCGCCGGCGAGTCTTGCTGCCAGGCTGGCTGGACTTTGTAAACTTGTGGCAGCCTCTTTGCTTCTGACCAATCTTTCCACCTTCGACGTACACGACGAGTCTGCGCGCCACATGGACCCACATGTTCTCTGGTGCCCTGCTGCCGTTCGGCCGTAGTATACTAATTTGGTCGAATATTTCAAATCTAAAAGCCAGGATACATTCAAACAAAGCACAACGCGCAGGGAAATCCTTATATTGCTGTCCACCCTTTTTATCGGCCCGTCCTATAAAAAGATAAAGTTTTTTAGTTTTTTTTGCCGAATAGTAATAGTAGTCACTTAGTTGCTCATTAGCACTGAAAAAGACCTTTTCCTGCTGCTTCGGGCAGGGATCGCACAGTGGGGCGCATCGCAAAATGGAGTCCAGAAGCTGGAGAAAAGAATATGAGAACTATAGCGGTTGTTAATCAAAAGGGTGGTTGTGGCAAAACAACCGTATCAATAAACTTGGCAAGTACCCTCGCTGAAACCGGCAAAAAGGTCTTATTGGTTGATATGGACCCCCAGTCCCATTGCGCAGTCGGTCTTGCTGTGCCGGAAGAGCAGATTGAGCAGAGCATTTACGATGTGCTCATAAGCAACAGCAGAAATGAACCGATCAGGCTCACCGAAATACTCTGGCAGATCAGCGACAGGTTAGAGCTCGCACCGGCCAGCATAGACCTTTCTGCCTTCGAGCAGCAAATGGCCGGTGTTGATGAGCGCGAAGACTGTTTGAAAGGCGTCTTGGACGAGATAAGCAGCGAGTATGACTACACAGTGATCGACTGTCCCCCGGCCGTCGGCCTATTGACCTTCAATGCGCTCAGGGCAGCCACCGATGTCATTGTCCCTGTCGAGACAGGTTACTTTGCCCTGCACGGCCTCAGCAAACAGCTTGAAACCCTCAGTATACTCTGCGAACGCTGCAAGCAGCAGGTTAATGTCAGCGTCTTGGCCAGCATGTATGATGTAAGAACCAAAATGGCCAGGGAGATCTTGGCGGAATTGCGCACTCACTTCTCCGACAAAATGCTCAGCACAATCGTCAATTTCAATACTAAGATCAAAGAAGCATCGAGTTTTGGCCAGCCCGTCAACGAATACGATGCCGCCAGCAAGGGCCAGCGAGATTTCCGCTCGTTGGCCGAAGAAGTTATAGGCTCTGAGCCCAAGCAGAGCTGGCAGATTGTCAATTCCTTAGCTGACCAGCTTGAATCCATTAGCACTACTGCTGATGAGTTGCTGGAGGCAACAAAGCCTGAGCAAGCTCCACACGCCGAGCAGCAGGCCCCCGAACACGCCACCACGCCTGCCGATACCGATGCCAAGCTTGCTGACTATTACGGCGTCAACCAGGTAAATGATGCCGTCGCATTTGTAACGCTGTATCCACGTGCCGACAGTGTGCAGGTTGCTGGCGACTTTAATAGTTGGCAGCCGGCCCAGAATCCTATGGAGAGAGTCGGCGACAGCGGCATCTGGCAAACCGAGATCAAGCTGC
>DAOWID010000419.1 GCA_030641115.1 Planctomycetota bacterium
AACCTGCAAAGACCCGCCGTATAGGGAAACAAGTCGGCGGGAGGGATTCGGTCTGGCGCATGAGTCCGTATGAGCTATGAAGGAAGAGTAATGTCTTCTGAGATGACTTTCAAAGTCATCCCGGTAGTGGGTAACGCTCACACCGGGCAAAGGGACTC
This sequence comes from Planctomycetota bacterium, assembly GCA_030641115.1. Taxonomy (GTDB): domain Bacteria; phylum Planctomycetota; class Phycisphaerae; order Sedimentisphaerales; family Anaerobacaceae; genus DAOWID01. Next base: position 159 of record DAOWID010000419.1, read on the forward strand.
TGGGTACTCGGTGGTTCCGAGCAAGCCATGTGCATCCAGGCACCGAACTGGAAGACTGCCGTGGACTCTCGGAACGAGGGTACTGGCAAACTGTACGGTTACGGGGTGTATGTGAGCCGGCACTTAAACCTGAGATTGTATAGGAAGGCCTGTATCTAGAAAATGACTTGAGGAGCCGAGACCAGAACCGGATTCGGGAAATCCGACTGTCCGGGATCGCAGGGAGGCTTGCGGAAACGTGAACTATGGCAAAGGCTAAACGGGCACGTAAAGTGGAAATGCCGAAACAGCCAAGCCTTTACCTAAGGTTGCGCGCGTCGTATTTCTATCCCGACATCTGCAAGTCCGGTTCCGTGAGGGGCATTGAAGTTCCTCACAAGGTTAAATATTGTGGCACTCTTGACACCGAAAGGCAAGAGAAACAGAGAAAACAAATTAAACCTAAATGAAGGAACCATATTATGTCTACTCGACATCCAAATCTCACCTTTTAACCGGCCAAACAATTTTGCCCCTCAGAGCACAAGACAGAGGTGAGTCGGGAATAAATGCTTTGGCCTGTCAATAGTCCTGCCCTGCTTCCATGGCAGTAGACTCATCGGTGCCCTCGTCAATCAACAATGCGCCTTTCTTCATCCATTCGTACCAGCTACTCTGCGCTCTGCTTCTTCTGTTTCGATTTCGCCAATGCCTGATAAGGTCCATGTCATTTCTTGTGGCTGTTTTCCTTGTCGCGATGGTCATTGTCTCGGCCGAGCCGGCGTTTTTTACGATGCTTGTCTGATATGGCAGGTAATACTCCACTCCGGGCGGGGCGGGCTTGTCATGTCCGGCTTCTCTACTGACGATCATACTCATCCCACCGGCCGGCGCACCTGGATTCGACATATCTGTCGGCTTGGCGGCGTTTACCACTGCCCCATATTTCGCATACATGAGCATAAGCAGATTTCTTTGTTTTCTGAGTATCGCCTCATCGGCTGATGAATATGCTTCGTTGGCAATATGAAAGTGCAGATACATGCCGCGACTTGCAGCAAGATCGGGTATCTCAACCCAGTTTGCATCGTCTCCAACGGTCACGATGCAGTGCACGCCTTTCAGCTCAAACCACATCGCCTTCGTGCTCGTGCCTGGCCTAAACAGCTCGCCCCGCTTTGCCGCAAGCTGCGCATATCGCGTCTTTATGCTCCCGTCATCTCCAATGACAAAGGCACAATTCCTCCTGTGGCCGTCGGCAACATAGGGCATCCCTACTATCACATATATGTTCGCGCTGTCGGCTTCCTCCCGGATTTGGCTTAGAGCCTCGTCCAGCGCACATTGCCCTGCTGTAGATATATCATCCTTCCTGTGGCCAGTAACTGCCAGTTCCGGAAACACGACAATGTCCGCCTTTTTGTCGGCAGCCCGCCGGATATAGCCCGCGATCTTCCTTACATTCTCACTGATATTGCCTGAGCATACGATCTGAGCGGCTGCTATTTTTATGTTCCGCTCTGCGGAGGAGTGGGGCTGGATATCAGGGATTGATCCGATGTCCCCTCCTTCCAACAGCTTCTCGCCCATATCCCAGAAAGGTTTGAAAATCGGATGGTTCCTTCTTCTCTCGGCCCCGTCTCTTGTGGCGTGACCGGTATCTATCTCTTCAACGATCAGCGTGTCTTTCTCATGCGTTCGACTTGCCTGAATTGAGCCATCTGGTCGTACGATCGCACTGCCGCCTCCCCAGGGACTATGCCCCATAAAGTCGGTGTCATCATGCACCGGATTGCTGACTATGACGTAAGCGTTGGTCCTCAGCGCCCACGGCCTATAGCGGATCCATCGCAAATCTGGCCTGCCGTCATCGCCCCCATGACCTCCGGAGATGTCAATGATGACCTGCGAACCCTGCACCAGGCACGGCAGATCGGAATGTTCCAGATACCCTCGATCGGAACATATCACCAGGTTAAACGGTACTCCATGAACGTAGAACTGCTGGGGCACATCAGCGTTCTTCTTGTAGAACAGGAGTCTGTGGCCGTCCGGATCATATACTACACCCCTGTTGCGATAAGGCCCCGAATCAGTCTGCCTGTAACCCACGCCAAACACGACGTATATGTCCTCCGAGCCGGCCTTCGCGCCGATCTGTGCAATTGCTGCATCGAGATCGGCCCTTGTCGGCTTGTGAGCTGCTATGTCGGACCAAAAAAGAGCGCCTTCGGGAAAAATCACGACGTGGCACCCTTTGGTTTTTGCCAGGCCGATGAAATCCAGAAGCTTGTCACGGTTCTTGCCCAGTGTCTTCTCGATGACGGTTTGGACAACGCCGACCTTAATGGTCTTGGCAAATGCTGCCTGGGCCGTCACGGCCGTGAGCAACAGCACAATAGCCAGATAGCGGTCGCGGATCGCTTTCATCTCATTTGCCACTCTTGAATCCGCTTTGTATCTTCCAGCCGGGATTCTCTTGACGCCCCTGCGACTCATAAGCGCCAATGTCAAAAGGAGCCTTGCGGCTGGTCCAATTGAAATCCCGCTTGGCGGCAAAAGCCGGATCAGCGTTATTGACCAGTCTCGAGCCCGGCCCAGGCCAGAAGTTGTTCTTATCTGGCCGCACAAAGGCCTCGGAAATGGTCCCGCCATCGTGAAAACGGGAGCCATCGATCGCTACACCGCTCAAACCGCCTGTGATGTAGTTTGCACTGAACGTGGCCTCGCCGATCCCGGAGGCATCGATCGCCGTGGAGCCCGGACAATACACGGCGTTATTACCGAAGACCATGTTGCTCGCCCCGGACCATCGAATGCGGGCGCCTCTGGGATGATTCGCCAGAGTGTTATTGACAATCGTGACATTGCGCATCTGCGATACTGCGGCGTGCGGCGCTGCCGTGATTCCCGTTATGGAACAATCGAAGATGATATTGTTTCGCACTATCGCATCAGAGACGACCTGTATCCCTTCGCCGGCCTTCCAAATGACGTTACCCTCTACGATATTGACCTTGGGTCCGCCCCCGTATACGAAGATGCCGGGATATTGCCGGCCGATATTTGTATCGTGAATAACGTTATCCCTCACCGTATTACCATACGAGCGCACCTTTATTTCAATGCCGTCGTTTCCGCCACTGCTCGTGCCGCGTAAATGATGAATGTAATTACCTTCAACTAACGTATTAGTCGTGCGACATGACCCACTATGACAGCCGATGTACATGCCCTCTCCTTCTGTGGAGCCGGAGGTGCTCAAACCTGTGTGGTGAATATGGTTCTTACGGATGATAAAGGCATCGCAATCCCCGCTGTTCATCGTAAGTGCGTTATTGCCGGTCTCGAAGATCTCGCAGTTTTCGAATGTGACGTGGTGCCCCCGTATGAAGCGCACACCCGAGCTTCCGCCTTGGAAGCGCAGGCCTCGAATGGTCAGGTACGAACAATCCACGAACTCAATATTGTTGTGCCTATCGATGTTGTCAGCCGGACGCCTGAGCAATGGCGTTTCTCCTTCAGCGGCCCGAATGACAATAGGCTGTGCCGGCGTACCGCTGGCTGTGACGGCCCGACGGGCGTTTTGAGAGTAGGTTCCTCCGTACAAGATGAGCTCATCACCCGGCTTTAGCGAATTTGCCATACGTTCGAATTCTTCCTGGGCGTCCGCGATCGCCGGGTAGATTTCATAAGTAGCTGCCCGGATAATGTACACATCTGACAAACAGGCAAAGATGCCTGTAATCAACACGACGTGCCACATTTGCAGTGGGCCCGCCCGGTCTCTGGGCCTGCTCCTGAGAAGGCACGCACACGTAACATGGATCGAACTTAAGAAAACTGAAATCCAGTGATTCATTTCTTTCTCCTGCATTCCCTGCCGTCATTGGTGAGGTCACAGCCCTCGCCGCACCAGAAGCTGCCGTCGGCTCCAAGCCAATGTTCAGCAAGGATGCAGAAGTCGGCGAAGTCGGTGTCAGCATCAGCGTCGAAATCCCCGATGACGAACTCCCAGCTTCGTAGAGTGGGGCCTGCCCCACCATAATCATATCGATAATATATGTGCCATGCCAGATTATACACACGCCAGGTTTGAGGGAGGATATTATTTCTTTACCGTTGTCACGTACGAATGTGCAGAACTTGCTCGTCGCTGCCTGAGAGAAGCCATCGAAAGAACACAATCACGCCGGCCCTTCGACACCGTTGCGTTTTGTCTTTTCTTCGAGCATTTGCATTGGATCTGGAATTCAGTCTTTTCAGTCATTGCGAGGAGTCCGCCCGCGGCGGACGACGTGGCAATCTCTAATCCCTAATTAGCCCGCAAGCCTGTCTTGCGGCGCACCCACCCCCGAAATCCATTCAACGCCTTCCGCAGTTTACCCTGAGTGAAAGAAAGCTTGCCCTGAGCCCAGCCGAAGGGTCGAAGGGCCCGCAATCCCAAAATGTTTAGCCCTGCTGCTCGCGGCAGGGGCTTGTCATTTCATTTACCCCCCAAATCTATTTGGCCGGTTTTATTTGCCGCAATTCATTGCGTGGGTTATTTACCTTTTGTTTGCCGGGCTTGCCCCCCGTAGGCGGCTTTACCCGTCACCGCCACCGCGACCCATCAATTCCCTAATTAGCCCGCAAGCCTGTCTTGCGGGGCCACCCCCAATATCGAATATCCGGTTTTTTGTCATAGCCAAATCAGCGCGGGACCAGCCGCGAATCGGAGCATTAACGAAAATGGACCCGTCCCGCACGCGCATAAAAAAAGCCGGGGTGTAATGACGCTCGGTAGTGGCGCGGCCAGCCTTGCGGTCCAGCCTTCCCCGGCCAAATAACCTCGATAATCACGATTTGTTGAATCTACCGATTCCATAGAGCCAATTCTATGGGATTTTCAGTCGAAAATCAACATTTACCAGCACAGTTTTTCCCTTGATTTGCAGCGGTGAAATTGGCATATTGGCAGGCATAGGGAAACTACCGGCTTTTGATGTGGAAACGATTTAGCGGCTCTCTTGTCAGTGCGCCGCAAAACAATGACAGTTATTTGAGAGGAGCGAAAAAATGAAAAGTTTTCGTCTTCTGGTTTTTCTGTCGATTGTAACAGGAACGAGGGCTTTTTGTGTTTCGGCTGACCCCAATTCGGTTCGGCCTTTTGAAGAAATTCGCAATCAGAAAAATCCGCAAGCCGACCTTAAACTGATAGAGGCAAGTAGGAATTTGGATGTTGATGGAGTAAGAAATGCCTTAAAGGCTGGTGCTAATCCTAACTATAAGGCTAAATTTGGTAAATTTGGTAACATCGACAAGTCGGCAATAGGCTATCTTGTCGAATTTGGGCTTGTCGGTAAAATACGCTATCTTGTCGAATTTGGGCTTTTCGGCAAAGGCAAAAAACGCGAACAAGATGCTTTGGATATCTTGAGATTATTGTTTGAGGCTGGTGCAAAGGAGCAGGAGTGTGATTGTCATGTAATATACTTCTTAGCTTATGAAAACCTGCCGTCTCTGATAGACCTTTTAGTAACAAATGGTTTCGATCCAAATGGAACTTGTTGGGACATGCTGACTCCCATGGAAGTTGCAGAGCAGGAGGGGAATAAGGAAGTTGTTTCTGTTCTTCTCAAGAATGGCGTAAAGCTGCTTTCTGACGAAACGATATCTCATTTACGTTTTATTGGGTATGCACAGGACTGCAATATTGTCGATATGCACAAAAACCTTACTGATAGTGCTTTTGTTAATAAACCAGATAAAGATGGTAAAACAGCTTTGACAGAGGTTGTTTCCGATTTACGTATAGGTGTTAATTGGTACGCCGGCATATCATATTTGCTCCAAAAAGGGGCTGATCCAAACCTACAAGGTAGACATTTCCTTGGGTCGGCTCTTCATATTGCTATGAGGAACACAATGTCTGCTCCTGATGAAGCTGGTGAAGTTTTTGGACTGCTGGGGATAGAAGCATTGTTAAAGGCGGGCGCTGATGTATCGTCTCAAAATAAAGATGCTCAAACACCACTTCATATCGCCTCCAAATACGATAATCTTAAAGGAGCTATTCTGCTTATCGAAGCAGGGGCTAAGGTGATGGAGAAGGACAATTCGGGCCGAATGCCGCTTGACTACGCTAAATCACCGGAGATGATTGCACTGCTAAAGTCTGTCAGCGCTAAGGAACAATAGACCTTTGGAGAATTCCTGAACTGCTATCCTCTTGCTGCTCGGCTTGGGTGCGGTGAGGCGCGGTGGCTCTAAAGGGGATAAGCAGTTAAGGTTGTCTGGCCAGTCTCACATGGCCCCGTTTAACCAAAAGGCTCAAGTATTGTTCTTTGGTAATAGGACACTTTATGAGGTCATCCAATTCGCTGCGCCGGAGCTTTAGTTGCTTGGCCATGAAGCCCAGGAGAGGGTCACCATATTCCTTAGCTCCGAAGCTTACATGGGTCCGCACACTGCTTTTTCTATCGTTGACCCATAAGTGGTATACATAGTGGTCAGTAGTGGATTCCTGAAAACCCTTACTTAACAGTGCCTGTTTGATTTCTCTTGTTCTGTACGTACTCATTCTAAACGTGCTACGTCTTTGACAAGATTTCGGAACTTCTCTTTTAACTCTTGAGCGTCCAAAGTCAGCTTATCATCTTCTTCTTCTGCAATATCATGCCAACATGCAGCGAAGTCTCTGCGGAAGCTGACCACGGCCTCATGCCTGGACGACCCGTAACCGAGAATCCCAAGAGGTTCGAATTCACAAACCCATACGCCATTTCGGAAATCTTGTTGAATCTGAATCTGTTCCGTAAGCAGAAAGCGACTGTTCCCGTAATCTATTCTCGTCCAAGTAAGAGGCACAATAGGTTGAACCATCGTAATATCGATGATCTCTTCAACTTGCTGCACATCGCCCATGTCATTCAGTGTGACTCGACCCTTTACTTCGACGAGCGAACCAGGAATAAGGTCACGTATAACAGGTTCGTCTTCGGGACTGTAGTAACAAGGGATGTTTCGGTTTCTGACTATGATGCCAACTTGGTGCTTGCCAGTGACAACCTCGATTAAATAAAGGGTGCCTGTCAAAGTCCTTGCAACCAGGTCAGGTAGTTCGGTGGGTTCAGTAATGGCCCTTTCCCAAGTTTCCCTAAGATTGGGCCGGAGAGTATTGGCGACTCCAAGACTTGTCACCAGTAGCTCGTACTCAGCATCTTCTTCGGGCAGAAGTCGCACTAAGGATTTGAGTACCCGCGATCTCTGTCCTGAATCAGGGTATAACTCCTGGATTTTCGCCTGATCTCGTTTTTCTAAAGCCCCAAGCGTTTCGTTCATGCTCCTCAGAGATCGTTCGCCCAGGTCCATTTCCCGAAACAATACGGGCTCTTTTGGCAGGTGGGTAATCACTTCGAGAGGGCTGTCTGATCTTGATTCAACAAAGTAGAGGGTGCAACTTTGAAGAACTTCAGCAGCATAGGGACCTCTCCGACCTCCACCTGCAATGGCCGACCCAATGTTAAAAAGCACTTGTTGAGCCGCTTGGAGTTTTTTGGATAATGTATCAACAGAGACTTCGCCAGGTGAATCAATCTTAAAGATAAGCTTGTGTGAGTCAACTTCCATAATCCTTGGTCTCTCCAAAGTACATCGCCTATTTATCAGTTGCGATGCAGCGGAAAACCTTACAAGTGTCAACTATAGCACATATCGGCCCTGGCGTGTACACGCCATTATACAAAAACATTCAGCAAGAGTCAAGCCCACACAATCTCTCAGAGTAGCCCTCAGAGGTGTCCTACGCTCGTAGAACCGCCGATCTCCGCTCCAAAGGCTATCATAAAGAGAGCCTGTTTCAGAAATCGGCCTCAAAATTCGCTCAGAATAGTCTTTCCTATTTCCGCTCATCAAGCCTTTCCTCTATCGCTGCTACCCGTTCTTCTAACTCCTTGGCCTCTTTGTGTTTTAGAAAGTGCTCGATGATGTCCTTAGCTGTGAGCCTTCTGAGCCTATCGTCCTTCTTGTCTAACAGGCCGAGAAGGGTCTCGACCGCTTTTGTTAAGCCCTGCGATAGTACGCCAAACGCCTCAGCCGCCACTTCGTCCCTTTGCCTCTCAAGCTCAGCCTTAAACTCCGGCTCTTTTAGCCACTCGTAGAACGTTTTCCGCCTGGCTCCTTCGCAGACGCAAAGAGCTCTAAGACTACTATCTCAAACTCACAGAGTTGATTTTCCCAGATTTTTCGTCCTTTTCCCTCTATTCCGTGTTCATTAGTGTCAATCAGTGGCTCACCAAATTGATTATCGATTATTTCTCTGCGTCCTCTGTGGCTAAAATAATCCGTGTCCAATTCTTCTTCGTGCCAATTCGTGTCAATTCGTGGTTAAATCGGTTCAATCCGTGGTTGTATTTTCATCTTCGATTTTGCGTTGTCATTTTGCTGTTTGCATTTTGATTCTTGCTTTCCCTCCGCATCCTCTGTGTTCTCTGTGGCCCCAAGAATCCGTGTCCATTCATGTTAATTCGTGGCTAAATTCTTCTCTGCGCCCTCCCTGTCCCCGCGCTTTACTCGCCAAGCGAGTAGCGGGGATGAGATCTCTGCGATGAATTCTTTTTGTTCGTTTTTTTTGTTGACTTTTGTTTGAAACTATGTTAAAATCCCCGCATGTTTGCCAGCAGGCGAACATAAACCGCCAGCAGGCGCCGGATATAGCGGAATAC
>DAOWID010000348.1 GCA_030641115.1 Planctomycetota bacterium
GTCTTCTCGGAGACATCGCCGTGGACTACAACAGTGATCACTCCGCGACGGCTCTTAAGCTCGGAAATGATGGGCTTTTCCGTTTCCTGGGGAAAGGTGATGATGGTGTCAACTTCTGCCTTTATATCGTCGAGCACCTCGGTCGTGTCGGCATATTCTTCGACCTCAACAAGAGTGAGGCCGGCACCTTCGGCAGCGCTTGACGTCATGCGTTTTATGCCGTCAACGGCCGCGATGGCTTCCTCAACGCGAACGCAGACTCCTTCTTCAACGTCGGCCGGCGAGGCCCCGCGATAAGGGACCATAATGCTGATCATGTCAAGGCTTAACTCAGGGAAAACTTCCAGCTTGGCTGAGAAAATAGCAAACAAACCCGACACCACAATCAAAAGCATCAGCAGGTTCGCGGCAACGTGGTTCGATGCGAACCATCCAAGAATCCCCTTTTTCCCCTCCAAGTCTTTCACTTAATCTGTCTCCAATCTTGTATCCGCTTTCCCAAATGCCTCAATATCGTTACGCTTGGCCTGACCTTCTACCTGCGTGCGCACCTTCATACCTTCTACGATTGTATCAAGAGAGCTAACGACAACCATCGCCCCATCAGCAATGCCGGAAATCGCATACGCAAAATCTTTGTCGGCACGGGCAATCTCCAAGGCCTCAATATGCAAGACGTCGTCATTAACCAACCAGACCTTGTTTCCGCCATGTATTGCATCTCGCGGCACGGCGACCGCACTTTTGAGCTCATTGCCGTGGATATGGACTTCTACAAACGCACCCGGCAATAGAGGAGGTTTATCGCCGGCAGTATCAAACGGCTTCGGCACTTCAATTACAACCGAGACCATCCTGGAGGTTCTGTCCACCTGGCCGGTGGTCCGGGCCACATAGCCCTCCCAGTGGTGTTCACCCCCGGCAAAGTCTGCCTTTACAGTGGCAAGCGTCTTCTTCACAGCAGGCCCGCTACCGTTGCGCAAAACCGGATTATCAAAAACGTCAAACCAGGCCAGCTCTTCATCCTCAAGGGGCACCTCTATTTCAACCGCTTCGATTCCATACGCGACACCCAACGGCTGCCCGACAACTACATACTGGCCAAGGTCAACCTTCTCACTCACTATCAGGGCATCAAAGGGCAACGATAGATTTGTTCGCTTGAGCCTCAGCTCTGCTATGGCGTGCTGTGCCTTCGCTGATTCCAGTGTAGCCTTTGCCTGGCGAATCTGTGGCTCGCGCAAAACCAACGGCGAAGCAGGTTCGGTGTTCGGGTGTAATTGCTCCCACTCCCGACGTGCGACCTCTGCCTCAGCTACTTCCGTGTCAAGCTTCACCTGGGCGTCGGCCACAGCCGCCGTGGCTTGCTGGACAGCTAATTCATAGTCCCGCGGATCTATTTGCAAGATCTGCTCATCGGCAAGGATAAAGTCTCCGGCCTTGAACTCTGGATTAATAGAAACCACCTTGCCGGCGACTTCGGGTATGATGTCAACCTCCACCTTGGGACTTACGGTTCCATAGCCACGGACAACCATCGGAATATCTTGCGTTTTCAACTGGTGAACCTTAACCAATGGTGCCAGAACCTTCTGTTCCATTCGCGCCGGAGGTTTTCGCAGTTTGAAAAAGACTAAGGCGACTACCGCCCCGACGATCACAATAACAAGGGCAAGCAACGCCTGCAACAGTCCAAGACCTCTCATACTAACCGTGCCACGTGGTCTGGCAAACGTTCTTTTGGTTATTTCTCTGTTAGCCATTTTCTTTCGCCACCTGTTTTTCAGGTTGTTCCTGATAATTCCAGTCACCGCCCAGAGCAAGATATAGATTCACTCGCGTGGTCCATATCTGGCCCTTGAGAATAGTCAATTCCTCTTCAGCCATTCTGCGCCGCCGTTCCGATTCTAAGAGCGCCAGTATACTTTCGACGCCACGCTGGTATCTCTGCCCTGACAGCTCCTCTGCATTTTTCGCCTCACTGAGCCGGCGTTGCGTGTGCTCAAGCTGGGTCTGCAGCATCTTCTCACTGACCAACGCATCCTCTACCTCCTGCATCGCAGATAGTACCGTGCCAGCATAATTAGCTGCCAGCTCGGCATAGCGGGCCTTGGCAGCATCGATTTGTGCATGTATTTGACCACCTTTGAAGATCGGCTGGGCCAAACGCAGCAGCGCCGAATAGGTCTCCGAATAGTGCTCCCAGATGTCGCGCCATCGGTCCGCGCTGGCACCATAATTAGCCGTTAGGCTCAAATCTGGAAATAACTGCGCAACGCTGACGCCGATCCGCTCGTTTGCCGCACGCAGAGCAAACTCGGTCGCTCTGACATCCGGCCGTCGGTCCAGCAGCGATGCGGGCACTCCAATTGGGACGGGCTCCAAATCCGGCAAGTCTGCGAACGTCTCAGGCAAATACTCCGACGTACCTGGCGGACGGGCCAGAAGAACATCCAGCGCGTGATGGGCCCTTGCAAGTGACAGTTCAATATTCGGCTCAAGAGCTTTGGCAGCTTCCAGGTTCTCGCGTGCCAGCCTCACGTCAACAGGACCAACAAGCCCCCGGCTGTACCGACGCTCGACGATTTCCAGCGTGTCCTGGCGGCTCTGCGTATTTGCTTTAGCAATCGACAAGCGCCTCTGAATAGTAGCGATATCAATCCTTGCCTTGACGACGGTGGCAATAATTGAATTGATAAGGGTATGTTCATTTGCTTGTGCAGCAAGCAGATCCGCCCAAGCTGCTCGCCCAGCGTGCTTGAGCTTGCCGAACAAATCGAGCAAGTAGCTCACCGAAATATCCTGTGACCAGGTAGTGCTCATGACACTGAACCTACCTCCACCGAATGGGCCGCCGCCCAAGTTGAAAGATCGCTTGCTCCTGTCGCGACCGAGGTTGTAGGACACGTCCGGCCACTGCCGCCCTCGAGCTTCGGCCAGCGCGGCCTGGGCTTGCAACACTCTCGCTGCAGCGGCTTGAAGGTCATAATTGTTCTCAAGAACCTTCTCTACCAGCGTGGCCGTTGTCGGGTCACCAAACCGCTCCCACCATCTGTTGGTTTGCTCCAAGTCATTAACATCCGTGCTATGTTCTCGCGATCGAACGTACCCTGTCGATTCATCGGCGGCAGTCTTCGGCCTCGAATATTTTGGGCCCACCATA
>DAOWID010000374.1 GCA_030641115.1 Planctomycetota bacterium
ATTGCGTTACGGTCGTATGGCCGGGATGTGGGTCTCACCGGAAGTGAAAGCGCAATTGGTGTCGCAACCTCGAGAGCATGGTAAAATCGAAACAGCATTCAGATTGCTCTGGATAGAACCGCAGGCCACACAACGTATGGCAAAGCTGCTTTGGCCCAAGACAGCGACTCGAAACGCCGTTCAATCATATCTCACTATGGCCCTTCAAGTAGGTGATCCTTTTCGTGAGGATTATCATAAACATTTGGGTTATGGTATAAACTTGATGCGTAGGGCCGCTATGAAAGACCCCGATGCGTTAGCAGAAATAGCGGAGATAACGAAGAAAGGTGTATTCCGCGTAAGTGGTAGTTCTATGACTCAAGACATCGAGACATCGGCTACCATCAGAGGAAAGAATCCGTATAGCAGAATTTTGCGTGGTCTTGCCACAGGCTATGCTTATATTGATTTTCCTACAAAATACGCAGCATACAAGTCAGTGCTTGGCGAAACCGGTGATGAAGCCGTTGCGATTCAACACGTAAAAGACCACTACCAGAACAGAGACGAGATTCCTGACATAATAGGAAAGGCGTCAAAACTTGGCGTTGGCGACTATCTCGGATTCGATTACGACAGTGTACGCATGGCGAAGAACGCGGTGACATTTGGTATTGATTCCGCCAAGAAAGGTGATCTCAGGCCGTTACGAGGATTCATTTATGCCCGCGCATTTCAGGCCATGTCTTACACAGGCAAATACGGTGCTCCGGCGTGGTCTGGATTCCATCAGTTGATGCGTGCCATCACAGAGGACGAAGAAACTGAAGAAACCACGATATTGGAATCAGATCAGCAGAGCGCCTTGAGAACATTTCAGCCGTCATACGATGAGAAGGCGACGCAATTTCAATGGATGGAAAAACGGGGCGATGAGAATTTTCTGTACTACACCGTTACCGCAAACCAAAGCGGGAACCCAATGGAGGATATTATTGCCGGTGCGTTGCAAGCAGACCTGTCAAAGGGCGGTGTTGAGGTTGTCAAGACCGCAACAAAAGCAATTGCCGACAACTTAAAGCCTGGCATGACTCCGCAAGCATATTGGCAGCTCATAACGGGTGATAAACTCACTGATCCACGCAAGACACGTGGTTGGGCTGATGTTATGAGAACCGAGGACTTTAGGAAAAACGAGATAATCAAAAAAGCCTTGGTCCAGTTTGGTGTGGACATATTTGGTGGACAAGCCGGTACAGCAGGGAAACGATACTCCGATCTTGTCCAATATGAGAACACCGGCATGGAACCCGTAAGTGGTTCATATCGTACCAGCATGAGTAAAAAAGAATTTCTCTTGGGCCAACTGCGCATGATTCGGACATATCGGATCAGTCGTGAAGACATGGATCTAAAGATCCAAAATGTGTTGTACAGCCCCATTCAGGGCATGATAAGTGCGGAACAGGTCATTAGCAAGTACATAAACGATAAAGCCGACAACAAGAGCAAGCGTGGCCAGAAGGAAATGGCTGATAAGGCGCAGATGTATCGGCGCGAAAAGTTCTACAAGATTCAGGGGATTATTGAAAATCTAAAGGCAGCCACGAAGAATACGGGTTGGTATGAGAGACAGGATTACATCAAGATCTTGAAGGATGCCAGCAATGACAGGATCAACCAACACGAAGCATCGGCCATTGTAGATGGTAAAATTAAGGATTTGAGGGGTTACTTACCGAGACCGACAGAAACCCACTTGCAAAGAGGAAGATAATGAAACAATTTCTCACGATATGCCTGAGTCTACTGGCAGCATCGGCCATAGCGTTCCCGATCCATACGAATTACCTGGATATCACGCTGGCCGATTTTGCTGATGGCCAATACCACGATTTCGGTTGGCAGTGGAACAACCAGGACGATCAGATAATGACCGTCACTATTGATCAGGATATCAGCGGAAACTATGTCTGGTTCCAGATGAACTACCCGAGAGAGGGGCAGACCTACTTCTTGACGGAAGGCACGATTAGCGGCGGAACCAACCTCAGTTTCAGTTATAGCCGCACAAACAGACTTGACGCCCGAACGTATTGGGCTGAGATATACGTCTGCGATCTCGCAGCGAATACGAACGGAGTAGGCCGTTCCATTGCGCAGGGTAAAATCACCGATATTTACAGCACCTTCGCCAATACAAACGGGTTCTTCTTCACGAACAACGCCTTTGCGGGCGCGGTATACTTCGCTGGACTCGGTTGGATGTTACCGCCGTGGATAAGCAGTACGGGCGATGTATCGAGTTTTGCAACATGGACTGGCCTTGGGTATGTATCGAACCGCGTGGATGACAACGCATCGAATATAACCAACATCTTTTCTGCGGTCACAAATGCAGACTCAAGAACGCCGGTCCTGACTTTGAGCATCACAGGCCATACGCTTGTGGCAACAGCGGCGACGAACCTCGGCGACTACTACAACGATGTGGGATTCCTCACCAACGAGACGTTATGGCAGGCCGTCAGCAACACCGTATGCACGCAGGCGAACAACGGTCAGACCGCTTACGGCTGGGGCGATCATAGCATTGCAGGCTATCTGACCACGCAAACCAACGTTTACGATGAACTCATAATAGCCGACACCAATGCGCTGACCACAAAT